>NZ_JBSGEL010000006.1:0-200929 GCF_053602875.1 Kitasatospora sp. NPDC004289
GGCCACCATGTCCCTCTGCCGGAGCCCGCGCGTCGCCGCCTGCATCTCCGCTGTGAGGTGCAGGCCGAGCGGGCCGAACACCTCACGCTTCGCCGACCGCTACCTGCTGGTCCGGGTGCTCCCCAACTGGGGCGATGAGGAGGCCCTGCGGATCCTGCGCCACTTCGCCCCCGTGTTCCGCCACCGGCCTTGACCTTCCGCGTTGCCCGAAGTCCGCCCGCGTCGTCCTTGCCACTGCGGAGGAATCTATCCGGCCAAACGGGGTGGAACCGACCCCCGGCGCGGGGCGCGCCCGGGTTCCGGCGGTCCGTTCACCCGGTTCGCGCACTCCACCGTCAACTGGCGCTGACAGCAGGACAGAAGGGGTGCGAGCCGGACGGTGCGCGTGTCGCCGGGATGCGTGCGCCGGGCGTGACGGACTGTCAGGATCACGGGGACCGGAACCACGCCGAGCGCCCAGGTGGCCCCATGAGCACAGACCTCCCCTCCCAACCCGCCTTCCGGCGGATGACCGCACGCAGCAAGCACGAGAGCCACCGGGTGGCCACGCCGCTGGAGCTCTTCTTCGACCTCTGCTTCGTGGTGGCGGTCGCCCAGGCCGGGAAGCAGCTGGCGCACGACCTGGCCGAGGGCCACCTGGGCGCCGGGCTGTACGGCTACGCGTTCGCCTTCTTCGCCATCTGGTGGGCCTGGATGAACTTCTCCTGGTTCGCCTCCGCCTACGACGTGGACGACGTGCCGTACCGGGTCACCACCCTGGTGCAGATCACCGGTGTGCTGATCCTGGCCGCCGGGGTGCCCCGGATGTTCGACAGCCGGGACCTCACCCTCTCCGTGGTCGGCTACCTGGTGATGCGGCTGGCCATGGTCACCCAGTGGCTGCGCGCGGCCGCCTCCGAGACCGGTGGGGCGCGGACCATGGCGCTGCGCTACGCGATCGGCATCACCATCTGCCAACTCGGCTGGGTTCTGGTGCTGTTGGTGCCGGACAGCGCGCTCACCTGGGTGCTGCCGCTCGGCATCGTGGCCGAGCTCTCCGTCCCGGCCCTGGCCGAGCTGCGCACCCAGTCGAACTGGCACCCGCACCACATCGCCGAGCGGTACGGCCTGTTCACCATCATCGTGCTCGGCGAGACCGTCGCCGCCGCCACCCTGGCGATGCAGGCCGCGATCGACGAGCACGAGGCGCTGGACGAGCTGATCCCGATCGCCGCGGGCGGCATCCTGATCTGCTTCTCCGCCTGGTGGATCTACTTCGCCCGCCCGGTGCACCACATCCTCACCTCCAACCGCCGCTCCTTCCTCTGGGGCTACGGCCACTACGTGGTGCTCGGCTCGGCCGCCGCGATCGGCGCCGGCCTGGAGGTGGCGATCGAGTACGCCACCCACAAGGCGCACATCACCGCCGTCCCGGCGGCCGCCGCCGTCACCGTCCCCACCGCGCTCTTCCTGCTCACGGTCTGGGCGCTGCACTCCCGGCACGTCAAGACCGGCCTCGGCCAGGCCCTGCTGCCCGCCGCCTCGGTGGCCGTGCTCGCCTGCACCTTCCTGGGCGAGCACGGCACCCTGGCGGCCGGCCTGGTCTGCGCCCTCACCGTCGCCCTGGGCCTGGCCCTGGAGTCCCACGGGCACCCCGTACACCAGAACCCCACCGGAGGAACCGCATGACCGAGCCCGTCACCACCGGCGACCTGCTCCGCGACAAGATCGCCTACGGCTTCGACCACCTGGACCGGGACGGCGACGGCCGCCTCACCGAGGCCGACCACGTGCTGATGGGCCGCGACAGCGCCCGCTCGCTCGGCCACCCGGAGGGCTCCGCCGAGGAGGACCGGATCGTCGACGCCTACCTGCACATCTGGCGCGAGCTGCACCTGCCCACCCTGCCCGCGGGCGCCACCGAGATCGGCCGGGAGGAGTTCATCACCAGCACCCTGGGCCTGGCCGAGGACCCGGCGGCCGCCCGGGCCACCGTCGGCGCGCTGGCCGAGGTCTTCCTCACGGTCGCGGACGCCGACGGGAACGGGGTGGTCGACCGGGAGGAGTTCTACGCCTTCCAGCGCGGCCACTTCCCGGACCTCACCCGGGAGGACACCGACCTGGCCTTCTCGCGGCTCGACCTGGACGGCAACGGTACGCTCGACCCCGAGGAGTTCGTCCAGGCCGTGGTGGAGTACTGGAGCAGCCGCGACCCCGAGGCCCCCGGCAACTGGTGGACCGGCAACCCGGCCTTCGCCCGGTAACGCCCCGTCAGCCCAGGAGGCCCCCGCCGTGCAGTCCGTCCCCGACCAGCTCGACGACCTGCCCTACGCGCACCTGCTCGTCCCGCACAGCGGCCCGCTGCGCGGCGACCGCTACGACACCGTGCGGTTCGAGGGTCCGCTGGAGGCGGTCTCGGCCGGCGGCGGGAGCTTCCTGGAGTGCGCCTTCACCGGCACCGAGCTGTCCGGGGCACGGCTGCGGCAGACCCGGTTCAACGAGGTCTGGGTGCAGGGCAGCCGCTGGGTCGCGGTGGACTGCGCGGAGAGCGAGTGGCAGGACGCCGGCCTGGTCTCCACCGTGCTGGCCGGGCTGACCGCCTACGGCTCGGCGGTGCGCCGGGTGGTGCTGCGCCAGTGCAAGCTGGAAGCGGTCAACCTGCGCGGCGCGGTGCTGCGGGACGTGGTCTTCGAGGACTGCCTGCTGCGGGACGTGGACTTCGGCGAGGCCAAGCTCACCGACGTCTCCTTCCCCGGCTCCACCCTGGAGGAGGTCCGGCTGAGCGGCGCCGTGCTCAAGCAGGCCGACTTCCGCGGCGCCCGCTCGCTGGGCCTCACCGACGGCCCGCACGGACTGCGCGGAGCCATCCTCGGATCCGCGCAACTCTTCGAGCTGGCACCGCAGTTCGCCCAGGCCCTGGGTATCACCGTGAAGGACTGACCACGCCCGTGGTCCGTCCGACGGAGGGTGGGTAACGGTGGAGGAACGGATCCTGATCGAGGTCGGTGCCCCGGTGGACGGCCGCTACCCGGTGCGCGAGGCCGGGACGGAGCGGAGCGACGCACCCGGGGCGACGGTGGTGCCCGGCACCCGGGAGGAGCTGGAGCGCTGGGCCGGGGCGGCCGAACGGTACCGGGCGGCGGCCCGTCCGCCGGGAGCGCGGGGCCGGGTGATCCGGGTGCTGGGCCGCGGACCGGTCGCGGCCACGCCGGCCGACGAGGCGTACCGACCCGTCCGGGCGGAGATCGCGGCCCGGCTGGCGGAACACCGGGAGCACCGGGAGGCGGCCCTCCGGACGGCCCGGGCCCGGCGCTTCCGGGCCGGGGCGGACCGTCCGGTCTGGGGGCTGCTGGCCCCGGCCGCCCTCGGGCCGGTCCGGGTCTTCCGGTGGGACGCCGAGGTGCCGCCGGAGGCGGACCCCACCGCCGCCCGGCTGACGGTCCGTGAACTGGAGCACGGGCTGCTGGAGTTGCGCACGCAGCGGACCCAGGCCGTCGAGTGGTACGGCACGGCCTGCGAGGCCGCCGAGGCCGAGTGCGCCGCGGCCGGCGACCGGGTGCCCTTCCCGTCCTGGTGGGCCGCCGTCACGCTCTTCCCCTGGCAGCACCACCGGTGGCTGCCCTCGCTGCCCGGGAGCCCGGCCGGGCCCGTCGGCCGGGACGGGGAGGCGGCCGGGGCCGTCGGAGGCTTCGGCTGCGGAGGCGGCGCGGGCTGCGGGGGTGGCGGCTGCGGAGGCGGGCTCTGAGCCGCCGTACCGCTTCGCGTTCATCTCGTCTTCGCCCGGCGACCGGGCGTTGAACAGTCCAACAAGCCTTGATGGAAAGTCATGGCCACCGGCCGCGACCTGCGCAAAGATTCCGCTCGGCCGATGGCGTGCACACAACGTGTGCAGACAACACCGGTCACCATCAGCGGCTTCTGTGGAGCGAAGGGACGGGCTGCGGGATGTCCGAGCTGAGTCGTAGGAAGTTCATGGCACTGTCGGCGACCGCGGCGGCCGGGGCGGCCGTCGCGGGGTCGGCCACGGTCGGCGGCGGGGCGGCGGAGGCGGCGGAGCAGTACGGGCTGGACGCCACCGGCACGCTGACCGACGCCAAGCACATCGTGATCCTGATGCAGGAGAACCGGAGCTTCGACCACTACTTCGGCACCCTCCAGGGCGTCCGGGGCTTCGGCGACCGGGCCGCGATCCAGATCCCGGGCGGGTTCAGCGTCTTCAACCAGCCGAACGGGACGGGCCGCCAGTACCCGTGGCTGTTCAGCGCCACCAAGGCGGCCGGCGGCCAGACCCCGGAGCGCCTCGCCCAGTGCAACGGCGACCTCGCGCACTCCTGGAACGACCAGCACAGCGCCTGGAACACCGGCAAGATGGACAACTGGGTGGCCGCCAAGTCCAGTGTCCGCGCGCTCGGTTACCTCAACCGCAAGGACATCCCGTTCCACTTCGCGCTGGCCGACAACTGGACCGTCGGCGACGCCTACTTCTGCTCCACGCTGAGCGCCACCGGCCCCAACCGCACCTTCCACTGGAGCGGGCAGATCGACCCGGACGGCAAGGCGGGCGGCCCGGCCTACAACGGCGGCGACGAGTCCGGCCTGCGCTGGCAGACCTACGCCGAGGCGCTGGAGACCGCCGGGGTCAGCTGGAAGCTCTACCAGAACGCGGCCGACAACTACGGCGACAACGCCCTGGCCTACTTCAAGCAGTTCACCGACGCCCCGGCCGGCAGCCCGCTCAAGGTCAAGGGCATGGGATCCGTCCCGAAGGTGACCGGGAAGACCCCGGACGACATCGCCGCCGCGATCCGCGCCGACGTGCTGAACGGGACGCTGCCGCAGGTGGTCTGGGTGGTCGCCGACGAGGCCTCCTCCGAGCACCCCTACGCGCCGCCGAACGACGGCGCGCACTTCGTGCACCTGGTGATGGACGCGCTCAACGCCGACCCGGCGGTCTTCAACTCCAGCATCATGTTCCTCAACTACGACGAGAACGACGGCTTCTTCGACCACGTGCCGCCGCCGGTGCCGGTCGCCGGGACGCCCGGGGAGTTCTACAACGGCCAGCCGGTCGGCCTCGGCTTCCGGGTCCCGATGATCGCCATCTCGCCCTGGAGCCGCGGCGGTTGGGTCTCCTCGGAGGTCTTCGACCACACCTCGGTGCTGCGCTTCCTGGAGCGCTGGACGGCCGCCCTCGGCAAGCCCGCGGTCTGCCCGAACATCTCCGCCTGGCGGCGCAAGGTCACCGGCGACCTGACCGGCATGTTCGACTTCGCCCACCCGGTCTACGGGATGCCCGCGCTGCCCGACACCTCCTTCGTGATCGGCCAGTCCACCTGCGGCCCGCTGCCGAACCCGGCCCCGACCAACAACGCGCTCCCGCTCCAGGAGCCCGGCACCCGGCCGGCCCGCGCGCTGCCGTACCAGCCCAACGCCAATCTGGACCACCTGGAGTTCGGCGCGAACGGGGTGATGAAGGTCTGGATCAAGATGGCCAACGAGGGCGCCGCCGCCACCAGCGCCACCCACTTCGCGGCCTACGCCAACGCCTACCGCAGCGGCGGCCCGTGGCAGTACACGGTGGACCCGGCCGGCTCCACCAGCGACTTCTTCAACTGCGGCACCAACTTCGGCAACGGCCCCTACGACCTGAGCGTCACCGGCCCGAACCGCTTCCTGCGCCGCTTCAAGGGCGACGCCACCAAGGCGGGCAAGACCGTCACCGTCACCGCCTCGTACGCGAACGCGCCGGACACCGGCAAGCTCGCCCTCTGGTTCCGCCTCGACAACGCGGGCACCTCGGCCGTGACCTTCACCGTCACCCCGAACAACTACCGCACCGACGGCCCGTGGACCTACACCGTCCAGCCCGGCGGCAACACCAGCGACTACTTCAACGCCGTCGCCTACCAGAACGGCTGGTACGACTTCACGGTCACCGTCAGCTCGGACTCCACCTGGTCCCAGCGCTTCACCGGCCACCTGGAGACCGGCCTGCCCAGCGTCACCGGCTGACCCTCGGCCGGGCCCCGGCCGGGCCCCGCCGCGCGCTCTCCGCGCGGCGGGGCCCGGTGTTCAGTCCGAGAGCTCCCAGAGCAGCCGGTAGTAGGCGGTGCGCTCCGGATCGGGCGCGACGCCGTAGGCCTCCAGCAGGGGCTCCTCCCAGCCCGGCCCGTAGTTCCACCGCGTGCTCCAGGTGGCGATCGCCAGGTCGGCCCAGCGGTCGGCCACCCCGAGGTCGCCCAGGTCGACGTGCCCGGAGGCGGTGCCGTCCTCGCCGATCAGGGTGTTGGGCGAGCAGGCGTCGCCGTGACAGACCACCAGGCGGTCCACCGGCGGGGCGTCCGCCAGCAGTTCGAGCGCCCGCGGCACGCCGCCCACGTACGCCAACTCATCCGGCCAGCACGCCGGTTCCACCAGTCCGGCGGCGACCCTGGCGTGCACCGAGGCCAGCCGGGTGGGCACCGACCAGTCGAACGGGCAGTCCGCCACCGGCAGCGCCTCGTGCAGACGGCGCAGCCCGGCACCGAGCGCGCGCACCGCCTGCTCCGGCCGGCGCCGCCAGTGCTCGTCCTCGGCCGAACTCCCGGGCAGGCCTTCGGTGACCAGCCAGCTGCCGCCCTCGTCCGCCCCCTGCTCCAGCACCCGGGGCACCGTGGCGTACTTCGCCGCCCAGGCCAGCCGGGCCGCCTCGGCGGACAGGTCGATGGTGTTCCCCGCCGGGTTCCACTTCACGAACGTGCGCTCCGCCAGGCCGACCTGGAAGGTCAGCCCGCCGAGCTCGTTCTCCCAGACGGCCCGCAGGGGCCGGCCGGCGGCGTACTCACGGACGAACTCCGGTACCGCGACCGGACCTTGTGGGGTACTCATACGGCCATTCTCACGTGACGGTCCTTCGAGGCCAAACGTTTTACAGCCGGGGCCCGGCAGGGCAGCGCCCCGGGGGCGCGAGGAACTGCGCGCAGGGGAACGGCACCACGTGCAACTGGCTCACCTGCCCCGACCTCACGCTGGGCCGCCTTCCGGACTCGCGCAGTTCCTCGCGCCCCCGGCGTGACCACTCACACCCCGATCCGCTGGCCGAGGGCGTAGCGGCGCAGGACGGCGCGGGCGATCAGGGGGTGGTCGGCCAGCGGGGCGGTGACGGTCCAGGCGCCGGTAGTGCGGAGGGCGGCGGTGAAGCGGCCCGGGGCGAGCAGGTGGGCGGCGACCGCGATCCGGCGGTGGCCCTCGGCCCGGAGGGCGTCGACCGCCTGCGGGACGGTGGGTGCGGCGGCGGAGCAGTAGGCGGTGCGGACCGGGACGGTGCCGCCGAGCAGGTGCTCCAGCTGGGCGGCCGCGGCCAGTGCGCCGTCGTTGCCGCCCGGGCGGGTGGAGCCGGCGGCGGCCACCACCACGGCGTCGGCCCGGCCGCCGGCCCGTTCCTCGGCCTCCCGCAGCCGTCCGTGCAGCGCCAGTCCGATCGAGGCGGCGGCGCCGCTCAGCCCCGGGGTGACCACGGCCCGTACTCCGGTGGCCGCGGCCACCACGCCCGGGACGTCCACCGCGCGGTGGAAGCCGTCACCGAGCAACAGCGGCACCACCACGGCCTCGCCCGTCAGCTGCCCGAGCACCTCGGCCAGTGCGGGGCTCTGCACGTCCAGGTGGCCCACCAGGGGGTGACGTCCGGTCAGGGCGTCGAGCCGGGAGCACAGCCGGGCCACGGTGCGCACCGCCGCCGGGACGGCGCTGCCGTGCACGGCCAGCACCAAGGGCGGCCCGGCAGACCCTGCGGCGGGCAGCGGCCCCGGCTCACGGATCGGTGCGAAGACGGTCATCAGGCTCCACTCCCTTCACCGTCCACGCTAGGCGGCCGCCCCGGGCCGCCGGACCGGGCCGAGGCCACCGGCTCCGGGGCCGAAGGTCCCGCACCGCCCGGCCGCGTGTCACTCGGGCCCAAGGTCCCTTCTGCTCGGGCCCTTTACTCGTGGGACGCCCACCGTCCCGGAACTACGGTCGGAGACAGGAGCACCCGCGCAGGAGGAGCACGCACCATGACGACCAAGACCCTGGTCCTCGTCGGACACGGCATGGTGGGCCAGCGCCTGCTGTCCGCCCTGGCCGAGCGCGGGGCCTTCGAGCACGACTGGCGGGCCGTGGTCCTCGCCGAGGAGAGCCGCCCCGCCTACGACCGGGTGCACCTGACGGCCCGCTTCACCGGCACCAGCCCGGACGAACTCGCGCTCGCTGGGCCGGAGTTCTTCACCGAGCACGGCATCGAGCTGCACCTCGGCGACCCGGCCGAGGCCCTCGACACCGCCCGGCGGACCGTCACCACCGCAGGCGGCCGCACCCTCGGCTACGACGCCCTGGTGCTGGCCACCGGCTCGTACCCCTTCGTGCCGCCGGTGCCCGGCGCGGACGCCCCGGGCTGCTTCGCCTACCGGACCCTGGACGACGTGGACGCGATCACCGCCTACGCGGCGGCCGGCGCCCGCAGCGGGGTGGTGGTCGGCGGCGGGCTGCTCGGACTGGAGGCGGCCGGTGCGCTGCGCAGCCTGGGGCTGCGCACCAGCGTGGTGGAGTTCGCACCCCGGCTGATGCCGCTCCAGCTGGACGAGGGCGGCGGGGCCGCCCTGCGCGGCGCGGTCGAGGGGATGGGCATCGGCGTGCACACCGGTGTCGGGGCGAACCGGATCGAGCTGGACGCGGACGGCGTCACCGACGGCCTGCGGCTGAGCGACGGCCAGTTGGTCGACGCCGACCTGGTGGTGTTCTCGGCGGGCGTGCGCCCCCGGGACCGGCTCGCCCGCGAGGCCGGGCTGCTCTGCGGCGACCGGGGCGGCGTCGCCGTCGACCGGCACTGCCGCACCACCGACCCGGCGGTCTACGCCGTCGGCGAGTGCGCCCAGACCTGCGACGGCCAGGTGTACGGCCTGGTGGCCCCGGGCTACCAGATGGCCGAGGTGGTGGCCGAGCAGCTGCACGGCGACGGCTCCGCCTCCTTCGAGGGCGCCGACACCGACACCAAGCTCAAGCTGCTGGGCGCCGACGTGGCCAGCTTCGGCGACCCGTTCGCGGCCGGCGGGCGCTCGGTGGAGGTGCAGTTCTCCGACTCCGGCTCCGGGGTCTACAAGAAGCTGGTGCTCGGTGCCGACGGCCGGCTGCTCGGCGGCATCCTGGTCGGCGACGCCGCCGCGTACGGGCTGCTGCGCCCGCACACCGGCACCGAACTCCCGGCCGCGCCCGAGTCGTTCCTCCTCCCGGCCGGAGCCGGGGCACCACCCGGGGCCGAGCTGCTGCCGGACGAGGCCGTGGTGTGCAGCTGTCACAACGTCACCAAGGGCGCCGTCCGGGCCGCCGTGGCCGAGGGCGTCACCGAGCTCTCCGAGCTGAAGGCCTGCACCAGGGCCGGCACCGGCTGCGGCGGTTGCGCGGGCACCCTGCAGTCCCTGCTGGACGGTTTCGGGGTGCAGCGCCGCCCGGGCCTGTGCGAGCACTTCGCGCTGTCCCGCGCCGAGCTCTACCAGGCCGTCGTGGAAGGGGGGTTCACCTCCTTCGCCGAAGTGCTGACGGCACACGGCAACGGCGCCGAGGACGGCTGCGCGGTGTGCAAGCCGGTGGTCGGCTCGATCCTGGCCACCCTCGGGCCCGAGCTCGGGCTGCGGCACGTGCTCGACCCCGGACAGCGCGGCCTCCAGGACTCCAACGACCGCTACCTGGCCAACCTGCAGAAGGACGGCACCTACTCCGTGGTGCCACGCATCCCCGGTGGCGAACTGACCGCCGAGCAACTGATCGTGATCGGCGAGGTGGCACGGGATTTCGGTCTCCACACCAAGGTCACCGGCGGCCAGCGGATCGATCTCTTCGGCGCCCGGCGCGAACAACTCCCGGCGGTCTGGCGGCGGTTGGTGGACGCCGGCTTCGAGTCCGGCCACGCCTACGGCAAGTCGCTGCGCACCGTGAAGTCCTGCGTGGGCAGCCGTTGGTGCCGCTTCGGGCAGGGCGACTCGGTGCAGCTGGCGATCGACCTGGAGCTGCGCTACCGGGGCCTGCGCACCCCGCACAAGGTCAAGGGCGGGGTCTCCGGCTGCCTGCGCGAGTGCGCCGAGGCCCGGGGCAAGGACATCGGCGTGATCGCCACCGCCAAGGGCTGGAACCTCTACGTCGGCGGCAACGGCGGCACCACGCCGCGCCACGCCGACCTGCTGGCCTCCGACCTCTCCACCGAGGAACTGCTCCGGCTGACCGACCGCTTCCTGATGTACTACGCCCGCACCGGCGAGCGGCTGGAGCGGACCGCCGCCTGGCTGGAGCGCCTGGGCCTCGACCACGTCCACGCGGTGGTGGTGGAGGACTCGCTCGGGCTGGCCGCCGAGCTGGAGGCCCAGGCCGAGCGGCACGTGGCCGCCTACCAGGACGAGTGGCGGGCCGTGCTGGACGACCCGGCCAAGCTCCGCGCCTTCGCCCCGTTCGTCAACGCCCCCGCCGACCCCGTCAGTTTCGTCGACTCCCCGACCGTCCCCGTCCTCCAGGAGCAGTGATGAACCGCACCGGCCAGGTCCAGGTCCAGTCCCCCGACGGCACATGGGTCACCGTCTGCGCCTACGAGGAGCTCGAACCCGCCTGCGGGGTCGCCGCGCTGCTCCCCGAGGGCGAGCAGGCCGCCGTCTTCCGCACCCCTGGCGGCGAGGTCTACGCCGTCGGCAACCGCGACCCGTTCTCGCACGCCGACGTGATCGCCGACGGCATCACCGGCAGCGTGGACGGCGCCCCCACCGTCGCCTCCCCCATGCACAAGCAGACCTTCGACCTGCGCAGCGGCGTCTGCCTGGACGACCCGGCCAACGCCCTGCCGGTCTATCCGGTCCAGGTGGTCTGACACGGCGTCGGCCCCCGAACCGTCCGGTCCGGGGGCCGACGCCGTGTCAGAAGGGGCTCAGAAGCCGGCCCAGAGGCCGCTACCGCTGGTGCCGATCATGACCGAGCCGCCGCCGAGCTGGCCGGCGCCGTTGCCGGTGTACAGCTTGAGGTCGTTGTTGGCGTCGATCCCGGCGACGTCCTGCTTGCCGTCACCGTTGAAGTCGGCGCCCATGACCGCGTGGAAGCCCGCCCACAGACCATTGGTGCCGAGCATCGGGCTGCCGCCGCCGAGCTGGCCGGCACCGTTGCCGGTGTAGAGCTTGAGGTCGTTGTTGGCGTCGATCCCGGCGACGTCGCGCTTGCCGTCACCGTTGAAGTCGCCGGCCGTGATGGCCTTGAACCCGGCCCAGGTGCCGTTGCCGCCCAGCATCGCGCCGACCTCGGACAGCTGACCCGCACCGTTGCCCGCGTACAGCTTGAGGCTGTCGTTGGCGTCGATCCCGGCGATGTCGGCCTTGCCGTCACCGTTGAAGTCACCGGCCGTGATGGCCTTGAACCCGGCCCACGCACCGTTGCCACCCAGCATCGCGCTGCCGCCCGAGACGGTGCCCGCGCCGTTGCCGACGTACAGCTTCAGGCTGTTGTTGGCGTCGATCCCGGCGATGTCCTGCTTGCCGTCACCGTTGAAGTCGCCTGCGGCGATCAGCTTGAAGCCGCTCCAGGCACCGCCGGTGCCGAGCATCGGCGAACCACCGCCCACGTGCCCGGCACCGTCGCCGGTGTAGAGCCGGAGGTCGTTGTTGGCGTCGATCCCGGCGACGTCCTGCTTGCCGTCACCGTTGAAGTCACCGGCCGCGGTGCGGGCCGGGGTGGTCAGCGCGGTGGGCGGGCCGCCGACGATCCAGCCGTCGGAGAAGGCCTGGTCGAGCTCGGAGTAGAAGGTCCGGCCGAAGGTGTCGTACCCGTCCGCGTTCGGGTGCAGCTTGTCCGCCAACTGGTCGGCAGGGACGGTGGAGTCGACGAACCGGACGTGCCGCTTGGTCCGCTCCTGGTTGACCCAGGTCTTCAGCTGGCTGTTGTAGTCGTCGATCTTCGCGGTGATGCCCGGCTGCTCCGGGATGCCCGCGGTGGACCGGATCAGACCCTGGACGATCACCGTGACGTTGGGGCGGTCCGCGAAGATCTGGTTGATCAGGAACTTGGCCCGGTCGACCGCCGTGTTCCCGTTGGCGTCGACGTCGTGCTTGTTGTTGAGGTCGTTGATGCCGATGTGCAGCAGCACCACGTCCGGCTGGGCCGCGGCGAGCCAGCCGTCGAGCTCGGCCCTGATGCCCTGGATCTCGTAGCCGCTGTGGCCCTCGCTCTCCGGATCGGCGAGGGTGCCGTTCCGCACGGACCCGACCATGTTGACGGTGTACCGGGACTGCTGGGAGACCAGCTGCTGCAGCTTCGCCCGGTAGCCGTTCTCCGGGGTGCTCATGTACCCACGGGTGATCGAGTCACCGAGCGGCATGACCTTGAGCTGGGGCGGGGTCGCCGTCGCCGCCGAAGCCGGAGACGAGGTGACGGGCAGGCAGAGCATGCCGACCAGGGTGGCGGCGGCGAGGGAGGCGAGGCGCTTCACTGAATCGCTTTCTGATGGTGAGGAATGGTCTGTGGAAGTGGTGAGCCGTCAGAAGCCGGCCCAGAGGCCGCTGCCGGCGCTGCCGATCATCACGGAGCCGCCGCCGACCTGGCCCGCGCCGTTGCCGGTGTAGAGCTTGAGGTCGTTGTTGGCGTCGATGCCGGCGATGTCCTGCTTGCCGTCACCGTTGAAGTCGCCGCCCATGACCGAACGGAAGTTGGCCCATGCGCCACCGCTGCCGAGCATCAGGCTGCCGCCGCCGAGCTGACCGGCACCGTTGCCCGTGTAGAGCTTGAGGTCGTTGTTGGCGTCGATCCCGGCGACGTCGCGCTTGCCGTCACCGTTGAAGTCACCCGAGGTGATCCCCTTGAACCCGGCCCAGGTGCCGTTGCCGCCCAGCATCGCGCCGACCTCGGAGAGCTGGCCCGCGCCGTTGCCCGCGTACAGCTTCAGACTGTCGTTCGCGTCGATGCCGGCGACGTCCTGCTTGCCGTCACCGTTGAAGTCACCGGCCGTCAGCGCCTTGAAGCCCGCCCAGGTGCCGTTTCCACCCAGCATCGCGCTGCCGCCCGACACGTAACCGCCACCGGTGCCCGTGTACAGCTTCAGACTGTCGTTGGCGTCGATCCCGGCGACGTCCTGCTTGCCGTCACCGTTGAAGTCACCCGCCGCCAGTCGCTTGAAGCCCGCCCACAGACCATTGGTGCCGAGCATCGGCAGGGTCGCACTCACCTGCCCGGCACCGTTCCCGGCGTACAGGTTCAGGTTCTGGTACGCATCGATCCCCGCGACGTCCACCCGACCGTCACCGTCGAAGTCCGCCGCCACCGTCCGCGCCTGACGCACCGTCGGCGGGGTGGCCGGGTACGGGTCGACGCCGTCGTTGGTCAGTCCGACCCGCTTCGAGCAGTCGGGCCACTGGCCGGGGCCGGCCGCGCGCAGCAGCTTCTCGGCTATCCGGATCTGCTGCTCCTTGGTGGCCAGGTCGGCGCGGGCCGCGTAGGCGGTGCCGCCCTGGGCCACCCAGGTGCTCTGGGAGAACTGCAGACCGCCGTAGTAGGTGCCGGTGTTGCTGGCCCAGTTGCCGCTGCTCTCGCAGTCGGCCATCCGCTCCCAGGTGTCGACCGACGCGGCGTTGGCCGACGGGGCGACGGCTGCCGACAGGGCAGCGGTCACCAGCGCGGCCGTGAGCAGGGTGGTCTTGCGAATCACGTGAGTTCCTTCTGCTGGGCCCGGCCACGGGGCGGGCGCGCGGTACGAATGTCCGGAAGAGGCGGAGGAGGGTGCCGTCCGGGGCAGGGGCTGACTCACCTGCCCCGGACGGCCGTTCACTAGAAGCCGGACCAGAGTCCGCTGCCGGCGCTGCCGATCATCACGGAGCCGCCGCTGACCTGGCCCGCGCCGTTGCCGGTGTAGAGCTTGAGGTCGTTGTTGGCGTCGATGCCGGCGATGTCCTGCTTGCCGTCACCGTTGAAGTCGCCGCCCATGACCGAGCGGAAGCCCGCCCACAGACCATTGGTGCCGAGCATCGGGCTGCCACCACCGAGCTGGCCCGCGCCGTTGCCGGTGTACAGCTTGAGGTCGTTGTTGGCGTCGATCCCGGCGACGTCGCGCTTGCCGTCACCGTTGAAGTCACCCGAGGTGATCCCCTTGAACCCGGCCCAGGTGCCGTTGCCGCCCAGCATCGCGCCGACCTCGGAGAGCTGACCCGCACCGTTGCCCGCGTACAGCTTCAGGCTGTCGTTCGCGTCGATCCCCGCGATGTCGGCCTTGCCGTCACCGTTGAAGTCACCCGCCGTCAGCGCCTTGAAGCCCGCCCACGTACCGTTTCCACCCAGCATCGCGCTGCCGCCCGACACGTAACCGCCACCGGTGCCCGTGTACAGCTTCAGACTGTCGTTGGCGTCGATCCCGGCGACGTCCTGCTTGCCGTCACCGTTGAAGTCACCCGCCGCCAGCTGCTTGAAGCCCGCCCACAGACCATTGGTGCCGAGCATCGGCAGCGTCGCACTCACCTGACCGGCACCGTTCCCGGCGTACAGGTTCAGGTTCTGGTACGCATCGATCCCCGCGACGTCCACCCGACCGTCACCGTCGAAGTCCGCCGCCACCGTCCGCGCCGCAGAACGGTCATCCACGATCTTGTTGTAGCGGTAGGCGGTGTAGAGACCGTTGTCGTGGCTGTCGAACTTGGCGGCGTTGATCGACACACCGGTGATGTGCTTCACCGGGGTGGAGCCGAAGGAGTAGTAGGAGAAGGTGGTGTGGGCCGCGTCGTCCCACTTCTCGAACAGGATGACGTGCTTGGCCTCGTAGTCGAGGATGTCACCGGGCTTGAGCTGGCTGCGGGGGATCTGGGTGGCGACGCCCGGGAGCGTGCCGGTGGCCAGGCTGGTGCCGAGGTGCCAGGCCATCGAGACGTAGCCCGAGCAGTCGGTGCGGTAGGAGCGACCGGAGGAGTCCTGGTACGAACCGCCCTGGTCGTAGGTGATGCTGGCCTTGTTCTGGAACCAGTAGTCGGCCCGGGCGATCACCTCGGAGCGGGTGATCGAACCGTCCACCGACGAGGCGGCCTGGGCGACCGTGGCGTTGGCCGTGGCAAGGGCGGTGGTGGCCACCGCGCCGGAGAGGGCGATGGCGGCGGAGAGGGCGACGCGGGTGAGCTTCGAGGCGCGCGAGGGCATGGCAGGGCTCCAGGGGCAGGACGGACGGGAAGTGGCACGGGGACGGCTGCCCTGCAGGAGCAGCGGTCCGGTGCGTGCGACGCACCGTCAGCGGTCCCTCTCCCCACCGGTTCCGGGTGGTCCCTGCTGACGAAGAACAGCTTCGTCGCTGCTCAGCACGGGTGGAAGGGATCACCGGTGGACCGAAGCGGCCCGGGCCGCAAGCGTCCTCCAGGCGTGCGGGGAGCCGGGCGGCCGTGCACGCTGGAGGGGTCCCCTGTACTGGGAGGTGAGCGGGATGGAACCGCAGGCGGAGTTCGGCCCGGAGCGGTACGCGAAGCCGCGGCCGGTGGGCGGGCCGCGTGGGTACTGGCACCTGTTGGAGGACGTGCAGACCGGCACCGTCGCGGTGCTGCTGTCGCTCTCGGTCGGTCTGGTGCTGGTCGCGGTGCAGATGGGGGGAAACGCGATCGCGCTGGCGGTGTTCTGCGCGGTCTGGGCCTGCACCCTGCTGGCGGTGGCCGGCTGGGCGGGTCACCGGCGGGAGGAGCGGTCGGCCGGCCGGCACCGGATGGCGTGAGGAAAGGTGTGAGCCCCCGGCAGCCCGGCTGCCGGGGGCTCTCGCACGGGTCGGGTCAGTCCGCCCGCTCGCGGCGGGTGGTGAACCAGTACGCGGCACCGACCAGCACCGCCCCGCCGACCACGTTGCCGGGCACCACGTACAGCAGGTTGCGGGCCAGGTCGGCGAACGAAGCGCGGCCGTCGGTGATCGCCAGGCCGTAGAGCGCCATGTTGGCCACGCAGTGCTCGAAGCCGATCGCGACGAAGGCGAAGACGGGCCACCAGACGGCGGTCATCTTGGGCCCGTCGCCGCGCACCCGGGCCACCGTCCAGATCGCCAGGCAGACCAGCAGGTTGCAGAGCACCGCCCGGGCGAAGAGCTGACCGCCGCTCAGCCCGTCCTTCAGCGCGATGAGTTCGCCGAGCATCCGACCGGCGGGGGCGCCGCCGAGCAGCCCGCCCGCGTGCACCAGGACGGCCAGGCCGAGCGCCCCGGCCAGGTTCCCGGCCAGGGTGAGCAGCCAGACCCGGGCCAGCGCTCCCCAGCCGGTGCGCCCGGCCAGCCGGCCGACCGCCATCACCATCGCCGCGCTGGTGAACAGCTCGGCCCCGGCGAACACCACCAGGATCAGCGCGACCCCGAAGACGGCGCCCTCCAGCAGCCTCACCACCGGCGAGTGCGCCAGGTCGAAGGGAGCGGCCACCGAGAGCAGCAGCACCTCGCCGAGTGCGATGTAGACCCCCGCCTGCACCGCCGAGACCAGGTAGCGGCCGGGCCGTCGCCGGGAGGTGCCGGCCTTCTTCTCCGCCTGGGCCAGCAGGTCGTCGAGCGCGTGCGCGGGTGAGTGCGGCATAAGACCACCCTCCCGCGCCCGTCGGCCGCCCTGACCGGGCGAAAGTCACCAACCGGGGTGCGTTTCGTCCCCTCGTCACCCCGCCGGCTCACCCGGCGCGCGGACCCGACGGACCGTCAGTAGCTTGCGAAACAGTCGAGCGAAGGAGCGGACCGGTGGCGCAAGGTCAGTCGGTGGCGGTGCGGGCGTCCTTGGTGGCCACGGGGGCGACACTGCTCCTGCTGGCCGCCATCGTGCTCGGCAGCCGCGGCCTCAGGGACTTCGACTCGGCCCTGGTGCCGTACGCGGTGGCGACGCTCTTCCTCACCTTCGGGGTGGTCTACCGCTACGTGGTCTGGGTCTCCGCCCCGGCCGCCCGCAGGCTCTTCAAGCAGGGCTGGCGGGCGGCGCTCTCCTGGCAGAACCTGCGCAAGGCCCCGACCGCCCTGCCCAGGATGATCGTCACCTACCTGGGCTTCCAGAAGTTCCTCGGCGCCCGCTCGCACGCCCGCTGGGCCGCCCACCAACTCATGTTCTGGGGCTGCCTGCTGGCCGCCGCGATCACCTTCCCGCTCACCTGGGGCTGGTTCACCTTCACCGCCTCCAGCGCGGCCGGCCCCGGCTACGAGATGCGGATCTGGGGTTTCAAGGTGCTCGGCTTCGCCTCCGACTCCTTCCTCGGCTGGTCGATGTACCACGGCCTGGACCTGGCCGCGGTCCTGGTGATCGCCGGGGCCGGCTACTTCCTCTGGCGCCGGATGCGCGACCGCGAGGCCACCACCGGCCAGCGCTTCGGCTACGACTTCGTCCCGCTGCTGGCGCTGATCACCATCTCGGTGACCGGGCTGCTGCTCACCTTCTCGTCCATCTTCCTGCACGGCGGCGGCTACGAGTTCCTGGCGATCCTGCACATGGCCTCGGTGGTGCTGACGCTGGTGTACCTGCCGTTCGGCAAGTTCTTCCACATCGTGCAGCGCCCGGCGGCGGTCGGCATGCAGCTGTTCAAGTACACGTCCAAGAAGAAGGACCCGGACGCGCCCGACGACCTGTTCGCGTGCAAGAACTGCGGCGAGCCGATCGACACCCCCGAGTACGTGGCCAACCTGCGCGCCACCATGCAGGACCTGAAGCTCGGCTTCGACCAGTGGGCGGAGTACTGCCCGCGCTGCAAGCGGGTGCTGCGCGGCGGCGCCTACCTCTCCCAGGTGAAGAAGGGCTTCGACCGTTGAGCGAGCGTGTGGACCCGACCGTCGCCCCGCGCGGCACCCGCAACTTCCGGGACGCGGGCGGCCTGCCCGCCGCCGCCTGGCGGGCCGACCAGACCGAGCAGACCCTGGTGCCCACCCACTGCTGCTTCTGCGGGGTGCAGTGCGGGATGTACCTGCGGGTCGACTCCCACGGCAAGGTGTTCGGCGTCGAGCCGCGCAACCACGACATCAACCGGATGCGGCTGTGTCCCAAGGGCATCAACGCCTACCAGCAGGTCAACCACCCCGACCGGCTGGCCTCCCCCCTGATGCGGCGCAGCCGGGACGAGCCCTTCCAGCAGGTGAGCTGGGAGAAGGCGCTGGACCACACGGTGAGCGAGATCCGCCGGATCCAGGCCGAGCACGGGGCGGACGCCTTCGGCCTGCTCGGCGGGGCCAGCCTGTTCTCCGAGAAGACCTACCTGGTGGGCAAGTTCGCCCGGGTCGCGCTCAAGTCCCGGCACGTGGACTACAACGGGCGGCTCTGCATGGTGAGCGCGGCCGGGGCCAACAAGCTGGCCTTCGGCATCGACCGGGCGGCCAACCCGTTCTCCGACATCCTGCGGACCGACTGCCTGCTGATCGCCGGCTCCAACGTCGGCGAGTGCTTCCCGGTGATGACCCAGTACCTGTGGGGCGCCCGGGACCGCGGCGCCAAGCTGATCGTGGTGGACCCGCGGGAGACGGCGGTGGCCCGCACCGCCGACGTGCACGTGGCGCTGCGCTCCGGCACCGACGCGGTGTTCTTCAACGCGGTGCTGAACGTGGTGATCGAGGACGGCCTGACCGACGACGCCTTCATCGCCGCCCACTGCACCGGCTGGGAGGAGCTGAAGGCCACCGTGAAGGCCTACCCGCCCAGCCGGGCGGCCGAGGTCTGCGGCATCCCGGAGTCCCAAGTGGTCGAGGTGGCACGGATGTTCGGCACCGCCGGGAAGGCGATGGCCTGGCACGCGCGCGGCATCGAGCACCACACCCAGGGCGTGGAGAACTGCCTGACCGTCATCAACCTGTGCGCCGCCACCGGCAACCTCGGCAAGCCCGGCGCCGGCTACGGCACCATCACCGGCCAGGGCAACGGCCAGGGCGGGCGCGAGCACGGCCAGAAGTCCGACCTGCTGCCGGGCGGGCGCTCCATCAACGACCCCGAGCACCGGCGGCAGATCTGCGAGATCTGGGGCATCGAGGAGTCCGAGCTGCCGAAGGCCGGCACCTCGATGATGGAGATGGTCTGGCAGATGCAGCGCCAGGAGATCCGCGGCCTGATCGGCATCTGCAACAACCCCTTCGTCTCGCTGCCCAACTACGCGGTGGTGAAGGACGGTTACGACACCCTGGAGTTCCACGCCCAGTTCGACTTCTTCCTCTCCGAGACGGCGCAGAACGCCCACGTGGTCTTCCCGGTCACCACCTGGGCCGAGGACGAGGGCGTGATGGCCAACGCCGAGGCCCGGGTGGTCAAGCACAACAAGGCCCAGGAGCCCCCGGCCGGGGTGCGCACCGACACCTGGGTGATGTGCGAGCTGGCCCGCCGCCTCGGGGTGGGCGACAAGTTCGACTTCGCCGGCTCCGAGGAGGTCTTCGAGGAGCTGCGGATCGCCTCCCGGGGCACCGTCAACGACTACTACGGCATCACCTACCAGCGGCTGGAGGAGACCGGCGGCATCGTCTGGCCCTGCCCGGACACCGACCACCCGGGCACGCCACGGCTGTTCGAGGGCGGGAGGACGTACCACGCCGACGGCAAGGTGCACCTGCAGACCGTGGAGTGGCACCCGCCGGCCGACCCGTACGACGAGAACTTCCCGATGACGCTGACCACCGGCCGCACGGTGGCGCACTTCCTGTCGGGCAATCAGACCCGTCGGCTGGGCGCCCTGGTGGAGCAGACCCCGCGCCCCTGGGTGGAGATCCACCCCTCGCACGGCTTCCGCACCGGCGACCCGGTCCGGGTGGTCACCCGGCGCGGCGAATCGGTGCTGCCCGCCCTGGTCACCGAGGCGATCCGGGCCGACCACGTCTTCGTCCCGTACCACTGGCCCTCCCCGGTGGCGGCCAACGCGCTGACCGTCGACGCCCTCGACCCGCGCTCCAAGATCCCCGAGTACAAGGTCTGCGCCGTCCGGATCGAACGGGCCGCCGACCTGGACGAGGTGCCCGCGCCGCCCACCCCGCCGGGGCGGGAGGCGTACCCCGAGGCCCAGGCCTCACGGACCGACCCGCTGCCGCCGACCTCACCGCAGGGCCGCGGCACCGCGGAGAGGAGCTGACCCCATGCTGGGACGCACCATCTTCATCGACCCGGGCCGGTGCATCGGCTGCCAGGCCTGCGTCTCGGCCTGCCGGGAGTGCGACTCGCACCGGGGCAAGTCGATGATCCACCTCGACTACCCCGACGAGGGGCACTCGGCCGCCTCGCTGCCCACGGTCTGCATGCACTGCGAGGACCCGGTCGCCCCGTGCGCCGAGGTCTGCCCGGCGGACGCCATCCTGATCACCGCCGACGGCGTGGTCCAGGAGGCCGACCCGACCCGGTGCATCGGGTGCGCGAACTGCGTCAACGCCTGCCCGTTCGGGGTGCCCAAGATCGATCTGGAGGCCAAGCTCCAGATGAAGTGCAACCTCTGCTACGACCGCACCAGTTACGGCCTGGCGCCGATGTGCGCGACGGTCTGCCCGACCGGGGCGCTGTTCTACGGGACGCTGGAGGAGCTCCAGGCCGAGCGGCCGAACGTGGACGTCTCCACGCTCTTCGCCTTCGGCGACGTCACCGTCTCCACCGGCGTCGCCATGGTGGTGCCCGCCGAACGCCGCGACGGCACCGCCGGCGCGGGCGCCTTCGCCGGTGCCGCCGTCCCCGGCGGGTACCCCGCGCTCAACGTGATCGAGGTCAACGGGCGTGCCACGCCCGGGAACGGAGCACTGTGACCACCCCTCAGGCACCGGAGTCGACGGACCTCTCCGAGGAGCACGCGGCGCTGGTGGACCGGATCAGCGCCGACTCGCTGACCACCCGCCGGGACTACCTGCGAATCGTGGCCACCGTCTCCGGCGGCCTGGTGGTGGGCTCCACCGTGGTCTCCGCCGGGGTGCTGCACCGGCACGGCGACGGTACCGCTCCCCCGCTCAAGGTGGCCGAGAAGCTGGCCCGCGGCCAGGCGGTGACCTTCAACTACCCCGGCGAGCACGACCGGGCGATGGCCATCCGGCTGATGGACGGCACCGTGGTCGGCTACTCCACGGTCTGCACCCACCTGGCCTGCGGGGTGCTCTGGCGCAAGGAGCGCGGCAGCGAGGGCGAGCTCTACTGCCCTTGCCACGAAGGGGTGTTCAGTGCCCGGACCGGCGAGGTGACGGCCGGTCCGCCGCCGCGTCCGCTGCCCCGGGTGGTCGTGGTCGAGGACGAACAGGGCGCGGTCTGGGCGATCGGCACCGCGCGCTCCGGCGAGACCGAGCGGGCCGGGCTCTGCCGCGGCCTGCGGGACTCCAACCCGGCGCTGGCCGAACGGGCCGGCTGCAACGCCGAGGGGGCGTCATGACGCACCCCGACGAGCAGCGGCCCGGGACCTACCCCGAGGAGTACCACCCCGGCAGCGAGCAGCCCCGGCTGAACCGCCCCGTCGAGGAGCGCTACCCGCAGATCCGCGCCACCAGCGGCTACGCCGACCCCCGGGTGACCCGGACCGGCCCCGGTCCGGGCGCGGGCACCGAGCAGGAGCCGGAGCGCTCGGCCGTCCTGACGGCCCGTCTGGTCCTGGCGATCACCATCGTGATCGGCCAGCTCTGGGCCCTGACGGTGGCCACCAACGCCTGGATGAAGGGCGAGACCGCCACCGCCTGGTGGTGCACCGGCTTCTCGGCGGCCTCCTTCCTGGTCGTCCTGCTGGCGTGGCGCATCTCGCCGCGCGACCACTGAACCCACCGTTAGGACGGCCGCGTTGAGCACCCTCGACGAGAAGTCCCGCAGTCACCGCCGGGAGAGCTACCGGCCCGGGGCGACCATCTCCACCTGGGAGCCGGAGGACCCCGCCTTCTGGTCCGCCACCGGCGCCAAGGTCGCCAACCGCAACCTCTGGGTCTCGGTGCCCGCCCTGCTGCTGGCCTTCGTGGTCTGGCAGGTCTGGTCGGTGACGGTGGTCCAGCTGAGCAAGGTCGGCTTCACCTTCAGCGACTCGCAGAAGTTCTGGCTGACCGCCATCCCCGGCCTGACCGGCGGGCTCGGCCGGCTCGTCTACACCTTCGTCGGCCCGGTGGTCGGCGAGCGGAAGTGGACCGCCTTCTCGACGATCATCCTGATCGGGCCGCTGCTCTGGCTGGGCTTCGCCGTGCAGGACACCTCCACCCCGTACGCGGTGATGGTGGTGATCGCCGCGCTCTGCGGCGTCGGCGGCGCCAACTTCTCCTCCTCGATGGTCAACATCGGCTTCTTCTTCCCCAAGGCGAAGAAGGGCAACGCCAACGGCATCAACGGCGGCCTGGGCAACCTCGGCGTCAGCGTGGTCCAGCTGGTCGCACCGCTGGTGATCACCGCGGGCATCCTCGGCCCGCCGGCCGGCGGGCCGCAGAAGCAGAAGGACGGCACCGAGGTCTGGCTGCAGAACGGGGCCTTCCTCTGGGTCCCGCTGCTGGTGCTGATGGCGCTGGCGGCCTGGTTCCTGATGAACGACCTCAAGGTCGCGGCCGCGCCGTTCTCCAAGCAGAAGATCATCTTCAGGCGCAAGCACAACTGGCTGATGACCCTGCTCTACGTCGGCACCTTCGGCTCCTTCATCGGCTTCGCCTCCGCCCTGCCCAACCTGATCAACACCACCTTCACCCCGATCGACTCCGCCTACTCCGCCACCACCTACGCCTGGGTCGGCCCCTTCATCGGCGCCCTCACCCGCTGGCTCGGCGGCTGGATCGCCGACAAGACCGGCGGCGCCTGGTGCACCATCATCTCCTTCGTCGGGATGGGCGCCTCGATCGTCGTGGTGATCAACGCCCTCCCCTCGGGCGGGAACCAGGGCAACTTCTGGGTCTTCTACGTCGGCTTCCTCTGCGCCTTCTTCTTCTCCGGCATCGGGAACGGCTCCACCTTCCGCCAGATCCCGGTCATCTTCCTCAACCAGCACCGCGCGGCCGCCGGCCCCGACCCGGCCGCCCAGGAGGAGGCCCGCCACCAGGCCGAGATGGAGGCCGGCGCCGTCACCGGCTTCTCCGCCTCCATCGCCGCCTTCGGCTTCTTCTTCATCCCCGCGATGTTCGCCCTCTTCCCCGTCACCAGCTCGCTCTGGGTCTTCGTCGGCTTCTACGCCGTCTGCCTGGTCGTCTGCTGGTGGTTCTACGCCCGCAAGGGCGCCGAGGCCCCCAGCTGACACGGCTCTCCGTGGTCGGGGCGTCACGATTTCCGTCCGACCGCCCCGATCGCGTAGAGTCTCCGACGTCAGCAGGCGCCGCTAGCTCAGTTGGTTAGAGCAGCTGACTCTTAATCAGCGGGTCCGGGGTTCGAGTCCCTGGCGGCGCACAGACAGCCGGAAGGCCCCTCATCGACGGATGGGGGGCCTTCCGGCATTCGGCGCCTCGATCGCGGGTCTTGGTCTACGTTGTACGCGTAGCGCGCACCACCGGAGGAAGGTCCCATGACGGTCAAGAGCGATCTCTGGGAGGCACTGGCCGCCGAACACCGATCGGCCCTCGGCCAACTCGGGACCCGGATCCAGTACGCCGCCGGAGAGACGATCCTGCGCGAGCACGAACCGTCCTCGCACGTACTGCTGCTCGACGAGGGCACCGCCAAGGTGGTCGTGACGGCCGACAACGGCCAGGAGGTGATCCTCGCCCTCCGCGAGGGGCCGGACATCGTGGGCGAGATGGCGGCACTGGACGGCACCCCGCGGTCCGCCTCCGTGGTGGCGAAGACCAGGATCACCGCCACGGTCGTCACGGCAGAGCACCTGAACGACTTCCTGCAACGCAACCCGGAGGTCCTGCTCACCCTGGTCCGGACCCTCGCCTCCCGGCTTCGCGACTCCGACCAGGCCCGCCTGGAGATGGCGTCCCGGACCGTCCTCCAGCGGATCGCGGGCCAGCTCCTCGCGCTCCACGACCAGTACACCGAGCCGGACCGGACCCAGGAGGAAGGTCCGCGTCAACTCCCGGTCACCCAGAACGAGTTGGCGTCGATGGTCGGAGCATCACGGGAGGCCGTGGCCAAGGCACTGCTCCTCCTGCGCAAGCACGGCCTCGTCACCACCGGCCGGGGGAGGATCACGGTCGTGGACCTGCCCGCCCTCCGGGTCATCACCGAAGAACTCTGATAGAGAGTGTAAATTTACACTTTCGCTTCCAGTAGAAGTACGCGCCGTGGTACTGTCGGCGTATGCACACGCTCGTGCGCGGCACCTTCTTCGGCGTCGACGTCGTGGGTTCGACCGCCCCCGTCAGGACCGACGACTCGCTCCTGACGGTCCGACGGGTCCTCTACGACGCCCTCGAACACGCGCTCCGGCGAGCCGGATTCCAGCCCGGCGCGTGCGATCTGCTCGACCGGGGCGACGGCATCATGTGCGTCCTGGCCGCCGAGCTCGAGCCCGGCCTCGTGGTCGACGTCGTCGCACCCGCTCTCGCCGTCGCGCTACGAGGACACAACCGCTCGGCCGGCCCGGCCGAGGAGATCCGGCTCAGGGCCGTCCTCCACACCGGCGTGACGGCCGTGGACAGCCGGGGCTACATCGGCAAGGACATCAGCCTGGCCTTCGGACTCCTCGACGCCCCCGAGCTCAGGCGCGCCATGGCCGAGGGCTCCGCCGACCTGGTGCTGGCCGTGACCGATGAGGCATGGGCACGCCTCAGCACTCGTCAACCCCCTGCCCTGCGGGACGAGTTCGTCCATGCCGTACTGAGCTACCGGGACCGGTCGACACCGGTCAGGATCGTCGCTCTTCCCACCCGCTCGCACGCGGTGGACCAGCTCCCCCGCTCGGCACACCGTGACACCCGGCCACCGCTCCCTCGCACCACTCGACCCGCCTTGAGAGACGAGGACACCACGTCATGAACGACGCGCCGAACCAGTTCGACGCCTGGACCGAACACGCCCGGCAGCCCGAGGGGGAGCCCGGGTGGCCGATGGCCTCCGTCCGGGTACCGCACCCCCGCGCCGCGCTCAAGGTCGCCGGACACCTCCGGAGCATCGCGCCCGTGGGCCTCGCCGCGTACATCCCGTTCGGCCACGTCAGCGGCGAGACCCTGTGGGCCCTGGTCGTCGTGATCGCCCTCCTGGTCGCCTCGGACGTCGCCGTCGCCCGGCGGCAGCCGGGTGCGTCCGGCTGACCGTCCGGGCGACACCGCTCACCCGCGCGCGCCGACTCCGGCACGGAACGCTTCCGGTCGTGGCGGCCGAGCGACAGGGCTGCTCGGCCACCACGACCGTGCGGGGATCAGCTGCGGCGCCACAGTGCGCTGAGGACCCGCCACCAGCTGCGGCGCCGGCGGCGGCGCGGGGCGGCCGGGTCCGGCCGACTGGGCCGCTGCTCCGTGACGGTACCGGTCGTCGGGCCGGCCGGGGCGGGCTGGGGCTCGGCGGCGGCCTTGGGGCGGCCGGGGGTGAAGCGGACGGGGAGGCCGGTCAGGTGGCGGGCGAGCCAGGCGCCGCTCCAGTTGAGCTCCTCCTCCGGGACGGCCAGCCGCAGGTCGGGGAGCCGGGTGAGCAGCACGTCGATGCCGGTCTCGGCGATCGCCCGGCCGACGTCCTGCCCGGGGCACTCGTGCGGGCCGCCGCTGAACGCCAGGTGCGAGCGGTTCCCGTACAGCGGGGTGTTGAGGTCGGGACGGACCTCCGGGTCGACGTTGCCGGCCGCCAGGCCGAGCAGCAGCATGTCGCCCGCCCGGATCTGCTGACCGCCCAGGTCGGTGTCGATGGTGGCCCAGCGCCCCGGGATCATCGACAGCGGCGGGCTGTCCCAGAGCACCTGGTCCAGCGCGTCCGGAAGGGTCATGTGCCCGCCGGAGAGGTTGGCCCGGAAGCGGGAGTCGGTGAGGACCATCCGCAGGGTGTCGGCGATCAGGTTGACGGTGGTCTCGTTGGCGGCGAGCAGCACCAGGCGCAGGTGCTCGACGATCTCGTCCTCGGTCAGCGCGGCCTCGTGCTGGATCAGCCAGCTGGCCAGGTCGTTGCCGGGCTCGAGGCGCTTGCGGTCCACCAGCTGGCGCAGGGTGGCCGTCACGTAGTCGTTGCTGGCGATCGCGCTCTCGGTGCCGAGCATCATGTCCCGGGCGGCGGTGACCAGTTGGGGTCCGTACTCCTCGGGCATGCCGATCAGCTGGGTCATCACCAGCATCGGCAGGTGCTCGGCGAACCGGGTCACCAGGTCGACGGCGCCCGCGCCGGTGAAACCGTCGACCAGCTGGTCGGCGAAGCGGGTCACGTGGCGGCGGATGCCGCGGCGGTCGAAGCGGTCCAGGCCGTCGGTGACGGCGCCGCGCAGGCGGCGGTGCTCGGCGCCGTCGGCGAAGAGGCAGAGCGGCTGCCAGGCCAGCACCGGCATCAGCGGCGAGTCCATCGCCACCTCGTTGCGCTGGAAGGCCGACCAGCGGCGGGAGTCCCGGGAGAAGCGGGACGGGTTGCGCATCGCGGTGAGGTTGGCCGAGTGGCCGAGCACCATCCAGGCGGGCAGGTCGCCGTGCAGCAGCACCGGCGCCACCGCGCCGTGCTCGGCGCGCAGCTTCTCGTACAGGCCGTTCGGGTCGGCCTCGGCCTCCGGGCCGTACAGGCGGCGGATCCCGCCGGGGCCGTACCCGCCGGTGGCCATCCCGTGGGCGGGGCAGCCGGGCGGCGGGGTGGGCGAACCGTCGAGCGGGGTCTCGAACGGGCCGTCGGTGGTGGTCACTGGGTCTCCGGGGTGAGTCCCCCGGGGTGGGCTCCCGGGGGTGGGCAGACAGGACGGTGACGCGTCGCCTGGGTGACGACGCGTCAGACGAACGGGTGCGGGTTCAGGAGGTGAGCGAGTACAGGTAGCGCATCAGGGCGAGCAGCACGTCGCGGCTGGACTCCCGGCTGCGCGCGTCGCAGAGCACGATCGGGACCTCGTCCGGAAGGTCGAGCGCGCCGCGCAGCTCCTCGACGGGGTAGCCCGGTGCCTCGGGGAAGCCGTTGACCGCGACCACGAAGGGGACGCCGCGCTCCTCCAGCCGCCCGATCACGTCGAAGCTGACCTCCAGCCGGCGGGTGTCCACCAGCACGACCGCGCCCAGCGCGCCCTCGAACAGGCCGTTCCAGAGGAACCAGAAGCGCTGCTGGCCGGGGGTGCCGAACAGGTAGAGCACCAACTCGTCGCTGATGCTGATCCGGCCGAAGTCCATCGCCACCGTGGTGGAGGTCTTGCGCTCGATGCCCTCGGTGTCGTCGACGCCGGCGCCCGCCTGGGTCATCGTCTCCTCGGTGGTCAGCGGACGGATCTCGCTGACCGAGCCGACCAGCGTGGTCTTGCCCACCCCGAAGCCGCCGACGATCACCACCTTGACGGCGGTGGCCACCGTGTCCGGCAGCACGTCCACGGCGGCGGGGCCGTGGAAGCCGTCGGAGCCGTAGGCGTCAGAGCCTCTGAAGTCCATTCATCACCGCTTCGATCAGGGCACGGTCGGGGAGTTCGGCCTTGGGGACGGGCGCCCGCGCCTCGACCCGGCCCTCGGCCAGCAGGTCGGCCAGCAGGACGGTGACCACGCTCATCGGCAGGGCCAGGTGGGCGGAGACCTCCGCCACCGAGAGGGGCGACCCGCACAGCCGCAGGATCGCCGCCTGCTCGGGCTGCATCGCGGGCTGCGGACGGGACTTGGCGACGATCAGCGTGACCAGGTCGAGCACGGTCCGTTCGTCCGCCCCGCTACGGCCGCGGGTGATCACGTACAGGCGCTCCGGATGGCCCTCGTCCCACTCCGTCCCGCGCTCGGTCATGCGACCTGCTCGCCACGGACGGGTGTGCTGAGGTGCTCGCCGATCCTGGCGACCAGGTCACGCATCCGCTGGCCCATCAGCCCGGCGTCCACGCCCTCGTCGGCCAGCACCGCGAGGTAGGCCCGGGCGCCGGCCGCCATCAGGTAGAAGAAGCCGCCGGAGATCTCGATCACCACCAGGCGCATCCGGCCGTCCCCGTGCGGGAACTCGGTGCCGATCGCGGTGGCCAGGCTCTGCAGGCCGGCGCAGGCCGCGGCCAGCCGGTCCGCCGTGTCGGTGTCGGCACCGTACTGGGCCATCCGCAGCCCGTCCGAGGAGAGCACCACGACGTTCCGGGTCTGCGGAACGCCCTCGGCCAGTTCCTTGAGCATCCAGTCCATGTTGGCCCGCTGCTGAATCACTGCTCACCCTTACTGCCCGTGGTACTGCCTGTGGTACCTGACGACTGGTCACTGGTCCGCTCCGGCTGGCCGTTCACGCCTTCGCTGAAGGCCGCCAGCCACATCCCCGGCTGCACCGGATCGGCGGCGGACACGGGAGCGGTGGGGTACTGCGCGGTGGAGCGGTGCGCCACCGGAACGGCCGCGGGCGCCGGGGCCGAGGCCGGGGCAGGACGGGCGTGGCGGCGGCGCTGCGGCAGGCCGTTGGCGGCCCGCTCGGTCACCACCACGGGGGCGTCCTCGGCCCAGCCGTGCTCGGGGCTGGCCTGCGGTCCGGACAGCGCCGGGCGGGGGCCGGCGACCGCCACCCGGGCCGGTGCCGCCTGGGCGGACCGGGCCGCCGGACGGGCGGCGGGGCGGGGGCCGGAGACGGCGCCGATGCCGTGCGCCCAGTCCGAGCTGGCCGGGGTCGCGGTCAGCAGCTCCTGGGGGACGATCAGCACCGCGCGCACGCCGCCGTACGCGGACGGCCGGAGCGAGACCTGGAAGCCGTAGGCCTGCGCGAGGCGTCCGACCACGGCCAGGCCGAGGCGCGGGGTCTCACCGAGGTCCTTGAGGTCGATGCCCTCCTGCGCGTCGCGGAGCATCCGCTCGGCCCGGGCCCGGCCCTCCTCGCTGAGGCTGAGGCCGCCGTCCTCGATCTCGATCGCGATGCCGGTCTGCACCTCGACCGCGGTCAGGTGCACGTTGGTCTGCGGCGGCGAGTAGCGGGTCGCGTTGTCCAGCAGCTCGGCCAGCGCGTGGATCAGCGGCTCGACCGCCGGGCCGACCACCGCCACCTCGGAGACCGGGTGCAGCTCCACCCGCTGGTAGTCCAGGATCCGCGAGACCGCACCGCGCAGCACGCTGTAGAGCGGGACGCCCTTGTTCCACTGACGGCCGGGGCGGGCCCCGCCGAGCACCGCGATGGAGTCGGCCAGGCGGCCGACCAGCGCGTTGCCGTGGTCGAGCCGGAGCAGGTCGTCGAAGACGGCCGGGTCGTTGCCGTGCCGGTCCTCCATCTCCCGCAGGTCCTGCGCCTGCCGGTGCACGATCGCCTGCACCCGCCGGGCGATGTTCACGAACGCCCGCTGCGCGGACTCGCGCAGACCCTCCTCCGCGTCCACCGCCTCCAGCACGGTGCGCAGCACCGCGTGGCGGGCCTGCTGGAAGCCGGCCGAGCCGGTGCCGGAGCCCGACTCGCGCAGCACGTCCTCGAGGAACTCTCCGCTCTGCAGCCGGGCCACCGCCTTGGGCAGCGCCTCGGCCAGCCGGGCGGTCTGCTCCTCCTGATCGGCCAACTGCTGCCTGAGCTCCGCCTCCTGACGCTCAGCCCGCTCCTGGAAGGCGGTCAGTGCCCGCCCCCGGCGAGCCGACTCGGCGGCCACCACCGCGACTATCAGGGTGGCCACTCCCCCGCACCAGCCGACGGCCCAACGCGCGGCGGACTCCATCAGCACGGTGGCCGCGGCAGCGGCTGCGGCGGTCAGCGCGGTGGGCAGGAGCCATCCCAGCCCGGCCGCGGGGCGCCGATCCCCGGATGACGATCCAGCACCAAGCATCAGCGTCCTCAACTGTCGGAAGGTGTACGGAACATCGGACCGCGTACCGGCCTTGGAAGGGGCCCTCTCCGGCCCTTCCACCCGTTTCTGACATGGGCGGGGCGGGCCGGATCGAAGGAAGCATAGCCGGTTTTGCCGATCTCCCTGACGGAGTCTCAATACACCATCGACCTACCAGACTTGGGGCTTTCTCGCGGCTTTTTGGGCACAGATCACACCCGAGGAGAGCGCGCCGACGCTCGCGCGCCCCTAGGAGCGCGCGCCGCACCCGCCCGTCGCCCACGGCCTTCCGGTGCCGCGCCCGTGCCGCATCCATGCCCCGCCCGTGCCCCGCCCGTGCCGCATCCGTGCCGCATCCGCGGCCCTTCCGTGCCGGCGCCCGCGGACCGTACGGACCCTACGTACCAAGGGCATTGCCGCCGGTCGCCCCGCCGAGGGCGCCGCCGTACTCACCCAGGTCGTCGCACCTGCGGGGCGTCCAACACCGCCGCCGCCACCGTCTCCGGGCGGTCCCACATCAGCAGGTGCCCGGCGGGCACGGCCTCCCGGTACTCCGCTCCCAGCAGGTCCGCCAACTCCCGCTGCCGGGCCAGCCAGCGCCCGCCCGGACGGGCCGCAGCCGCCAGCACGAGGGCGGGCGCCCGCAGCGCGGTGGTGCGCCGGAGCGCGTCCAACTCGGCGGCCACGTCCAGGTAGCGGGTGTTCTCGGCCAGTACCGAACGGAGCATCCGACCCGTCCGGTAGCAGCGCCGCACCAGCTCCGGCGGCGCCGGGTCGCGGTGCCCCAGCGTGGTGGCGGCGGCCACCGCCCGGCGGGCCGACGGACCCAGCAGGTACGGCAGCCCCGCGGCGGCCAGCACCGCGCCGACCGTACGGGCCGTCAGGTCCCGGACGGCCCGGGCGGGCGCGGGCCGCGCCCCCGGCTCGGTCGAGCCGTCCAGCAGCACCAGGGCCGCGGTCCGCTCCGGGTGCAGCCGGGCGAAGGCCTCGACATGGAAGGCGGCGATCGAGTGCCCCACCACGGTGACCGGAGCCTCCGCATCCGGGCCGTCCACCACCTTCTCCCGGACCAGACCGTCGAGCAGGGCGGCGATCCGGTCCGCCTCGCCGCACGCGGTGGGCGGCTCCGGCGAGGGCTGACTGAGCCCGTGCCCGGGGCGGTCGAAGCGGACCACCGTCCGGTGCGGTTCGAGCAGCGGCACCACCGCGTCCCAGTCGAACCAGCAACAGCCGAGCCCTCCGCTCAGCACCGCCAACGGCCCGCGCCCGGAGACCCGGACGTGCACCGCCCGGCCGTCCACCCGGACGAACCGCGCCTCCCCCTCGTGCTGCTCTCGCTCCCGCTCCCTCTCCCGCCCCTGACCGGTCACGGCTACCGCCCCTCCACCTTCTTCTCCTCGACCTTCTCCGCCGTCTCCACGTTCTCCACCGACTCCACTCTCTCCGGCGTCTCCGTTTCCTTCTCCACGCCCTGGTCGACCCGGCCGGGCGAGCGGCCGACGCTCACCGCGAGCACCGCCAGCCAGACCGCGATCAGCAGGATCTGCGAACGCTGGCCCGCCCCCAGGGTCCAGGTGCCGCGGCCGGCCTCGAAGGCCGCGATCGCGGTCAGGCTCCAGGTGGTGGCGAGCAGCTCGGCCACCACCAGCCACGGCCCGTACCGGGCCAGCGGCCGCCACCAGCCGTACCGGCGGGCCGCCACGGTCAGCAGCACCACCGCACCGATGGCCCCGACCATCGCCAGGCTGCTGCTGATCGCGTGCGCGGTGTGGGTGGCCGGCACCAGACCGGCGGTCTCGCGGGCCGCGCACTCGGGGTCGGCGGTCGGGGTGCAGCTCAGCGGGAGCCGCGAGTCCACCGCCGTGGCCAGGCCGAACAGGGCCAGCGCCGCCCAACCGGCCACCGACCAGGGCCGCCGCTCCAGGCACCGCAGCGCCGTCCCGGCCCCGGCCAGCACGGCGAGCCCGGCGACCAGGTCGGTGGCGCGGAAGAGGCCGCCCAGCGGCTGGTCCTCGGCGGCGAGCTCGCTGACGTAGGTCTGCACGGGGTCGAGTCCGGTGCTCAGGACCACCTCCAGCACCCAGGCGGTGTAGGCGAGGGCGCTGAACAGGAGGAGGCCTCGGACCACACGGACGGCGCGGTCGGAGCGGGCGGCTGCGCTGCTGGACATCTGGTCAGCCTAGGGCCGGGCCCCGGCGAAACCGATTCGGTGGTTCCGGGTCGACCGTGTAATGTTCTCTTCGTCAGCAGGCGCCGCTAGCTCAGTTGGTTAGAGCAGCTGACTCTTAATCAGCGGGTCCGGGGTTCGAGTCCCTGGCGGCGCACAGACAGCCGGAAGGCCCTTCATCTTCGGATGGAGGGCCTTCCGGCGTTTCCGGGTTCACCCCTCCGTGCAACCAAGTGGCCTATATCACCTGATCATTGAGCAACCAAGACAGATAAGCCTGTTCTCATCAAAATCAGGACAAAGGTCCCTAACGGGAGCCCCGTACCCCGGGGCAGGCTGGCACGGTTCTCCGTCCGCCCAGGAAAGGCCCTTCCGTTGCCCCGCCCCGCCCCGAACGGCCGTCCGCGCCCGCAGCAGACCGGCAAGCGACGGCCCCGCCGGACCGGGTGGCGCCGGCTCGTCCCCACCTGGCGCTTCACGCTCTTCACCACCCTCGGCCTCGGCGTGCTCGGCGTCGGCCTGTTCGCGCTCGGCCTGGCCCTGGTCCAGGTGCCCGACGCGCACGCCCAGGCGACCCGTCAGAGCAACACCTGGCTCTACTCGGACGGCTCCCTGCTGACCCGGACCGGCGAGACCAACCGGCAGAGCGTCCCGCTGGACAGGATCTCCGAGGCCGCCCGCAACGCGGCGATGGCCGCCGAGGACCGGAGCTTCTACCACGAGGGCGCGGTCAACCCGAAGGGCATGCTCCGGGCCGCGGTGAACACCGTGACCGGCGGCTCCACCCAGGGCGGCTCGACCATCACCCAGCAGTACGTCAAGAACGCCTACCTGAACCAGAAGCAGACCGTCTCGCGGAAGGTGAAGGAGCTCTTCATAGCGGTCAAGGTGGACGCCACCGAGACCAAGGACGACGTGCTCGCCGCCTACCTGAACACCTCGTACTACGGCCGGGGCGCCTACGGCATCCAGGCCGCCGCCCAGGCGTACTTCGGCGTCGACGCCTCCGAGCTGAACGCCGCCCAGGGCGCCTACCTGGCCGCCCTGCTGAACGCCCCGAGCGCCTACGACGTGGCCACCGCCACCGAGAACGGCAAGAAGCGGGCCACCGACCGGTGGAACTACGTGCTGGACGCGATGGTCCAGGAGAAGTGGCTCTCCGCCGAGGACCGGGCCGCGACCGCCTTCCCCGAGGTCCAGGCCCCCAAGAGCGCCCCCGGCCTCTCCGGCCAGGCCGGCTACCTGGTGAACGCCGCCACCGAGTACCTCACCTCCCACAACGTGGTCACCGACGCCCAGTTGGCCCAAGGCGGCTACACGATCAAACTGAGCATCGACCCGAAGAAGCAGCAGGCGCTCCAGGACTCCGTCCAGCAGCAGCTGACCGACAGGCTCAAGCCGGACTCCCGCAAGGTCGACGCCGCAGCCCAGGCCGGGGCCGTCTCGGTCGACCCGAAGACCGGTGCCGTGGTCGCCCTGTACGGCGGCACCGACGCCACCAAGCACTGGGTGGACAACGCCACCCGGCAGGACTACCAGGCGGGTTCGACCTTCAAGGCCATCGCGCTCGCCGCCGCGCTGGAGAACCGCGCGTCCACCCAGTCCGGACGGACCATCACCCCCGGCACGGTCTACGACGGCACCAGCCGGCGCCCCGTGGTCGGCGGCAAGGGCGCCCCGTACGCGGCGCCGAACGAGGGCGACCGCAGCTACGGCCAGATCACCCTCCAGCAGGCCACCGACTGGTCGGTCAACTCCGCCTTCACCCAACTCGCCCAGGACACCGGCCTGGAGAAGGTCCGCGAGACGGCCGTGGCACTCGGCCTCCCGGCCGACACCCCCGACCTCGCCGCCGTCCCGTCGATCCCGCTCGGCACCTCGACCCCCAGCGTGATGGACATGGCCGGGGTCTACGCCGCCCTGGACAACGGCGGTCGGCAGATCTCCCCCTGGCTGGTGCAGTCCCTCGACCACGGGGGCGAGGGGATCGGCCTGCCTGAGCACAAGACCAACCAGGCCGTCAGCGAGCGGACCGCCCAGCAGGTCACCGCGATGCTCCGGGGCGTGGTGAGCGACCCGGGCGGCACCGGGTACCGGGCCAAGGAGCTCGGCCGACCGGCTGCGGGCAAGACCGGGACCACCGACGACCACCGTTCGATCTGGTTCGCCGGGTACACCCCCGAACTGGTCACCGTGGTCGGCATGTTCGGACAGGACCCGACCACCGGCAAGCAGGTCTCGCTGAGCGGCACCGGTGGCGTGGCCGGCGCGGCGGGCGGCGGTTTCCCGGCGCAGATCTGGACCTCCTACATGAAGTCGGCGCTGGCCGGTCAGCCCGTCTCCTCCTTCTCCGACTCCGCCGTGGACGACTCCTCCTCCTACGGCTCGGGCGCCGGGACGGCGTCCCCGACCCCGTCGGCCACCCCGGACGGCACCGGCTCGACGCCGTCCGACACCCGGTCGACTCCGTCCACCCCGTCCAGCCCGTCCTCCTCGGCCACCTCCCGGCGGCCCGACCCGACGCCGACCCAGGACCCCACCTCCTCCCCGACACCCACCCCGAAGCCCACACCCACCCCCACGCCGAAGCCGACGCCCACCCCGACGCCGAAGCCGACGCCCACCCCCAAGCCCACGCCGAGCGGCGGGGCGGTGGAGGAGGCCGGTGCGGGCACCCGCTCCGAGGTCGGCCAGGGGTAACGCCGCCCCGGGGCTCCTCCCCCGTCCTGAGCAGGGGTTCCACTCGGGAGACGGTCCTGCCGGTCACGGCCACCGGCAGGACCGTCCGGCATGGACAGCCCTTACCGAAGTGGTGCCCGACTGACAGAATGCGTCGGTGCACAGCTCATCGCCCCAGCCCTCCATCCCCCAGGCTCCCCTCCGCCGGCCCCGGCGCGCTTCGGCCCAGTCTCTCGGGCTCTCCCTCGCCCTCGTCTCCGCCGTCGCCTTCGGCGGCTCCGGCACGGCGGCCAAGCCGCTGATCGAGGCCGGGCTCTCACCGCTGCACGTGGTCTGGCTCCGGGTCACCGGCGCCGCCGTCGTGCTGCTCCCGCTCGCGTACCGGCACCGCGACGCCTTCCGCCGCCGCCCGAAGCTGCTGATCGGCTTCGGGCTGCTCGCGGTGGCCGGCGTGCAGGCCTGCTACTTCGCCTCGATATCCCGGATACCCGTCGGCGTGGCGCTGCTGATCGAGTACCTGGGGCCGCTGCTACTGCTCGGCTACGTGAAGTTCGTCCAGCGCAAGCCGGTCTCCCGCGCCGCGACCATCGGCGCCGGGGTCGCCGTGACCGGCCTGGCCTGCGTGGTCGAGTTCTGGCACGGCCTGGCCTTCGACACCCTCGGCGTGCTCTTCGGGCTCGGCGCGGCCTGCTGCCAGGTGGGCTACTTCGTCCTGGCCGACGCCGCCAAGCAGGGCAAGGAGCAGGTGGACCCGATGGCGGTGAGCGCGTTCGGCCTGCTGGTCGGCGCCGTCGCGCTGACCGTCTTCACCCGGCCCTGGACGGCGGACTGGAGCCTGCTCGGCGGAGACGTCACCATGAACGGCCACGTGCTGCCGGCCCTCCTCCCGGCCGCCTGGATGGTGCTGGTGGCCACCGTGCTCGCGTACCTCACCGGCGTGGTCTCCGTGCAGTACCTCTCCCCGCCGGTGGCAGGGGTGGTGGCCAACCTGGAGGCGGTGGTGGCCACCGTCACCGCCTGGTTCCTGCTGGGCGAGACGCTCGGCCCGGCACAGCTGGCCGGCGGCCTGCTGGTGCTGGCCGGCGCCTTCGCGGCACAGACCAGCCGCCCCGCCGAAGCGGCCGCGCCGGAGCCCGCCCCGGTGGAACGGCGCCGTAGGCTGACGTCGCGGTGACCCGGCCTGACGGCCCGTGACAGGAGACTCGGATGACCGGAACGGCGGATGGCAGGGCGGCGGCCGACGGGGCGGCTCCGGTCGGGCCGACTGAGCTCGCGGCAGCTGAGGTCGGGGCAGACCTCGACGGGGCGGTGGCCCGGGTCATGGCGGAGCTGGCCGACCTCGAGGATCCGAAGGCGCGTCAGGTCAACGAGCGCCACGGTGACGACCACGGCGTGAACCTGGGCAAGCTGCGTGCCGTCGCCAAGCGGCTGAAGACGCAGCAGGAACTCGCCGTCCGGCTGTGGGCCACGGGCGACGGCGCCGCCCGGCTGCTGGCACTCCTGATCTGCCGTCCGAAGGCCTTCGGACGGGAGGAGCTGGACCTGATGCTGCGTGAGGCACGGACGCCGAAGGTCCAGGACTGGCTGATCGGCAACGTGGTGAAGAAGAGCCCGTACGCCGAGGAGCTGCGGGTGTCCTGGTCGGCCGACCCGGACCCGGTCGTCGCCTCCGCCGGCTGGGAGCTGACCGCCGACCGGGTCGCGCGGAGTCCAGAGGGCCTCGACCTGGCCGGTCTGCTCGACGTGATCGAGGCCCGGATGAAGGACGCGCCGGACCGCCTGCAGTGGGCGATGAACCACTGCCTGGCCCGGATCGGGATCGAGCATCCCGAGCACCGCGAGCGCGCGGTCGGGATCGGCGAGCGCCTGGAGGTGCTCAAGGACTACCCGACCTCCCCCGGCTGCACCTCTCCGTTCGCCCCGGTCTGGATCGCCGAGATGGTGCGGCGGCAGTCCGACCAGGGCTGACGCGCCGTCGGCCCGCCGCGCACCCACCGGGCGCACCTGCCCGCACCTGCCGGCCCCCGCTGGCACCTGCCGGCAGGTGCTCCTGCCCGTTTTTGGCGGCCGTTACCTGCCCGCCCAGCCGAACCAGTCCACGTGGCCGAGCGGCCAGACCACGGCCGTGGCCGGACCGACCACGTTGCCGACCGGCACCGCGCCGCCGTCCGGGCCTCCCTGGTGGTAGCGGGAGTCCGCGGAGTCGCTGCGGTGGTCGCCCTCGACCCAGACGTAGCCCTTCGGGACCGTGATCGGACCGAAGTTCATCCCGGCGCAGGAATCGTCCCCGGGATAGAGGTACGGCTCGGAGACCCGCTTGCCGTTGACGGTGAGGGTGGTGCCGTTGCAGGCGACGGTCTCGCCGCCGGTCGCGATCACCCGCTTGACCAGGTAGTTGTCGTCCTTCGGCGGCAGCAGACCGACGAAGCTCAGCACAGCGCCTACCGCGCCGGAGAAGGTGCCACCGCTCGCCACCGGCTTGGGCAGCCAGCCGCCCGGGTCCTTGAAGACCACCGGCTCGCCCGCCTTCGGCTCCCAGCCCAGGAGCGGGGCCAGCTTGTTGACCGCCACCCGGTCACCCACCCGCAGGGTGTTCTCCATCGAACCGGAAGGGATCGAGAACACCTGGAACAGGCAGGTCTTGATGCCCAGGGCGATGACCAGCCCGAGCACGATCATCGCCGGGAACTCCGCCCACCACGGCAGCCGCCGTCGGCCGCGGAACCGGCCTGGCCGGTCGGACTTCTCCGACTGCTCGGGGTCGCCCGGTGGGATGGAGTCGGTCACCGGGCCGGGCGCCATTGCCGGGCCGGGTTGAGGAATCGTCACTGATCAGGCCGCCTGCGGAGGGAGAGCGAAAGTGATGCGGGCAGGCGACGGGTGCTGACTGCTGGCCATCGTCGGTCTGCCTTTCCGGAGGGTCCGGGGAGAACAGCACGCTAACGCCGCACCTGAACTGTCGCGAAATCAGACATTTAGCCGCCGTTGACGGCAAATCCTCCCAGGACTCCCCTACGGAGACGGGCCGAGGCCGGACACGGTTCCGTACCGGCGGCCGGGCCGACCGCCCGTCCTGGGCAACTCCCGGACGGCGTCCGGGCCGGTCAGCGGGCCTGCGGCTCCCCGGCGATGGCCTCGTGGTGGCGGATCACCTCGGCGATGATGAAGTTCAGGAACTTCTCGGCGAAGACCGGGTCGAGGTGGGCGCTCTCGGCGAGTTCGCGCAGCCGGGTGATCTGGGCCCGCTCCCGGGCCGGGTCGGCGGGGGGCAGCCGGTGCTCGGCCTTCAGCTTGCCGACCCGCTGGGTGGCCTTGAAGCGCTCGGCCAGCATGTGGACAACTGCGGCGTCGATGTTGTCGATGCTCTCGCGCAGGGCGACCAGTTCGGCGCGGACCGCCTCGGAGACCTCACCGTTGCCGTCCGCCGCCGCGCCGGTGGCGGCCGTGGAACCGGCGGCAGCCGCGGAACCTGCGGGAACTGCGGCGGAGTTCAGGGGAAGGTCCGTCATCGGGGTTGCTCTCCGGGGTCGGCTGGCTGGGCCTTGCAATCTAACAGGGAGAGCGCCGCCGGGGCCCGGCCGTTCGACCGGACGTCCGGCATCCGGACACACCCGGGCCGGGTCCACCGCTTTGCCGGACCGGCGCCCGGGCGCGCCGTAGGCTGGGCGCGCACCGACCGGAACTGACGGACCACCAGTCCCACAGCACATGGAGGACCTGACATGGCAACCACCCGCACCGCGCGCACCGCCTGGGAAGGCAACCTGGTCGACGGCAAGGGCGAGACCACCTTCGCCTCCTCCGGCATCGGCACCTACCCCGTCTCCTGGCCGTCCCGCGCGGAGGAGGCGAACGGCAAGACCAGCCCCGAGGAGCTCATCGCCGCCGCCCACTCCGCCTGCTTCTCGATGGCCCTCTCGCACGGCCTGACCGGCGCGGGCACCCCGCCCACCAAGCTCGACACCCAGGCGGACGTGACCTTCCAGCCGGGCACCGGCATCACCGGCATCCACCTGACCGTGGTCGGCGAGGTGCCCGGGCTCGACGAGGCGGGCTTCGTGAAGGCCGCCGAGGACGCCAAGGCCAACTGCCCGGTGAGCCAGGCCCTGACCGGTACCACCATCACCCTGACCGCGCGCCTCGCCTGACCGCGAGCCTTGTCTGAGCGCGAGCGTCGTCTGAGCGCAGGATCGCCTGGCACGACGGGGTCGCCTCAGCGTGGGATCCGTGCTGCCCCGTGACGGGTCCCGCCCTGAGCCCGGTCCCGTTCGGGGCTTCCAGCCGTCCGACCTCCGCCTGTCGCTTCGCGCACCGACCACCTGCCGGGTCGTCAACTGGTAGCGCGCTACGGGCGCACGCGCCCCCGGAGTGCACCTCACGGTGTGTTCCGGGGGCGCCGTCGTCCACCAGCGCTCTCGTCCCGAAACCCCGGCGAATCACCCTCGCGGCGGTCGTCATCGCAACTTCGCGCGTCCTATGATCACGGCAGTGCCGCGCTCCCGGCCCGATGCTCTCCACCCAGCGTCGACCGAGGCGCCGGCCGTGCGATCAGCGTCAGCAGCGGACGGGAGCATGCCGTGCCGGGTCGGAACGAGGGGGCCGACCGCCGTTGTCCGGTCTGCTCCACGCCCCTGAGCCGTGAGGGCCGGCACCCCGGCGCACTGCTCGACGCCCTCCAGGCCAGCGAGTCCCGTTTCAGGGCCGCCTTCGCCGACGCCGGGATCGGGATGGCCCTTGTCGGCCCGGACGACCTGATCATCGAGGCCAACCCGGCCTTCGCCGCCATGATCGGGTACGAGGCGCCCGAGCTGGTGGACACGCACATCCACCAGATCATCGACCCCGAGGACACCCCGCGCCGTCTCTACCTGGAGCTGGTCCGGGGCGAGCGCGACCGGCTCCGGGTGGAGAAGCAGCTCAAGCACCGCGACGGCCGGGTGGTCTGGAGCAACGTCACCATCTCGCTGATCCGCAACGGCTCCGGCGAACCGCTGTACACCCTGGCCATGGTCGAGGACGTCACCGAGCAGCGGCTCCTCGGCGACCAGCTCGCCTACCAAGCCCTGCACGACCCACTGACCAGGCTGCCGAACCGGTCCCTGTTCTTCGAGCGGCTGAACGCGGCCTTCGACTCGGCGGCAGCCGCCGTCGCACCCGCTGCCGTGACCGGGGCAGTGCCCGTGACCGGGGCAGTGCCCGTGACCGGCGCCGTGCCCGTGACCAGCGCCGTGTCAGTGACGAGCGCCGTGTCCGGGGCCGGGGTCGGCGCTGCGGGAGCGGCCGTGGCGGCGGAGGTCGCTGGAGCGGTCGTGACGGCAGGGCCTGCGGGAGCTGTCGGCGGCGGGCCGGGGCGGCGGGTCGGCCTCTGCTACGTCGACCTGGACGGCTTCGCCGCGATCAACGAGACGCTCGGCCACCACATCGGGGACGAACTCCTGGTTGCGGTGGCCGCCCGGCTGGAACGCGGCTTCGCCCGGGGCGAGGGGCGGCTGGTGGCCCGGCTCGGCGGCGACGAGTTCGCCGTCCTGGTCTGCGACAGCGCAGGGAGCGAGCAGCTCACCGCACTCGCAGCGGACCTGATCAAGACGCTGGAGGAGCCGTTCGACGTGGCGGGCCAGCAGTTGGCGGTGACCGCGAGCGTCGGCGTGGTGGAGCGTCAGGTCCGCGAGACCACCCCGACCGACCTGCTCAAGGACGCCGACGCGACGCTGTACTGGTCGAAGTCGGACGGCCGGGCCCGCTGGACGCTCTACGACCCGGCCCGGGGCGCCTACCAACTGAGCCGGCAGCGGCTGGCCACCGCGCTGCGGCCGGCGCTGGAGCGGGGCGAGTTCGCCGTCGAGTACCAGCCGCTGGTCGGACTGGCCGACGGGACGGTGCACGGCGCCGAGGCCTTGGTCCGCTGGCGCCACCCGCGGTACGGCACCATCTCCCCGGACCGCTTCATCCCGCTGGCCGAGGAGTCCGGCGCGATCGTGCCGCTCGGGAAGTGGGTGCTGGAGGAGTCGTGCCGCCAGGCCAAGCGCTGGCTCACCGAGTTCCCCGACACCGAGACCTTCGTCAGCGTCAACCTGGCGGCCCGTCAGATCTGGGACTCGGACGTGGTGGCCGACGTCGCCAAGGCGCTGGAGACCACCGGCCTGCCGGCCCGCCTGCTCCAGCTGGAGATCACCGAGAGCGCGGTGCTGGGCCCCGGCGGCCGCCCGGTCCAGGCCCTCCAGGCACTCGCCGACATGGGCGTGCGGATCGCGATCGACGACTTCGGCACCGGCTACTCCAACCTCGCCTACCTCTCCCGGCTGCCGGTGCACGTCCTCAAGCTGGACGGCAGCTTCATCGCGGGCTTCCGCGAGCCGGGCCCGGGCGGCCGCCCGGACAACCGCTCCCGCCGCACCGACGCGGACGAGCAGATCGTCGGGGCGATGGTGCAGCTGGCCCACGCCCTCGGCCTCACCGTGACCGCCGAGGGGATCGAGAACGCCTCCCAGGCCGAGCGCCTCCGCATCACCGGGTGCGACACCGCCCAGGGCTGGTACTTCGCCCGCCCCGGCGAGGCCGAGCGGGTCGCCGCCATACTGCGCGAGGACCGTGCCCGCACCGCCTGACGCCGAGCCCGCCCGTGCCCGCCCCTGCCCGCCCGGTCCACCCGGACCACCGGGTGGAACTCGACGAACCCCCTTGCCCGCGGTCCATCCGACCTGAGCATCCGTCAGCCGGCCAACGGTCGGCCGTCAGCCTTCAGCCGGTGAGCCCGTACGCCTCGGCGATGAGCCGGTAGGAGCTGAGCCGGTTCTCGTGGCCGTGGATGTGGGAGGTCACCATCAGCTCGTCGGCACCGGTCCGCTTGCGCAGTTGTTCCAGGCCGTCGGCGACCTCGCCCGGCCCGCCGACCACCAGGTTGGCGAGCCAGCCGTCCAGGAAGTCCTCCTCGGCCGCGGAGTAGGGGTACGCCTCGGCCTCCTCCGGGGAGGGGATCAGACCGGGGGTTCCCTTGCGGAGCCGGAGCATGGCCAGCCCGGAGGAGCGGGCCAGCCGCAGGGCCTGGCCGGGCTCCTCCGCCGCCACCGCGTTGACCCCGATCAGCGCGTAGGGCTCGTCGAGCACCGACGACGGACGGAAGGAGCTGCGGTAGAGGTCGAGCGCGGGCACCGTGTTGGCCGCACTGAAGTGGTGGGCGAAGGCGAACGGGAGGCCGAGGCGGCCGGCCAGTTGGGCACTGAATCCGGAGGAGCCGAGCAGCCAGACGGGCGGGCGGGCGTCGCCACGCGGGACGGCGGTGAGCCTGGCGTAGGGGTGGCCGATGGGGAAGTCACCGTCCAGGAAGTGCGTCAACTCGGAGAGCTGGTGCGGGAAGTCGTCCGGGCCCTCCTCGGTACCGCGCCGCAGCGCCCTGGCGGTGGCCATGTCGGTGCCCGGGGCCCGACCGAGGCCGAGGTCGATCCGGCCCGGGTGGAGCGCCTCCAGCATGCCGAACTGCTCGGCGACGGAGAGCGGGGCGTGGTTCGGCAGCATCACCCCTCCGGAGCCGAGGCGGAGGGTGGTGGTGTGCGCCCCGAGGTGGGCGAGCAGGACGGCGGGGGTGGAGCTGGCGACTCCGGGCATTCCGTGGTGCTCGGCCACCCAGAAGCGGTGGTAGCCCAGCCGCTCCGCCTGTTGGGCCAGCGCGGTGGTGGTGGCGAGGGCCTGGCCCGGGGAGTATCCGCTGCCGATGGTGGCCAGGTCGAGGACGGAGAGCGGGGCCGGGGCGCTGCCCCGCGCGATCCCGCGAACGGGATCGGCGGCGGTGTCGGCAACGGGCCCGGTGGCCGTTGCGTTGTCCGACGGGTCGGTCCGCTGCTCGTCCTCGAAGGTCATGCCGGTCTCCTCGTGCTGACGTCCTGGTGCTCCTGGCACCGCCGTGGTTCGGGCTCAGACAACCGGCCTCGAGCTCAGTCTGTTCCCTCTCGCGGATCGATGTGACGGACCGGGCGGAACGTGCCTGGTGAGCCCACGGACTGCGGCGGGCGAGCTGACACAGTCCAGCTGCTCCGTGCGCCGACGAACCGGTGCGGGAAAGGCCTTCCGCGATCGCCCGCGAGCCGATGATCCGGCGGGGACCGTTCCGCCTTGGCGGTTTGCCGCCACCGCCGGAAGTCGCCAGGCGCAGGACTCGCGCCGCGCCGGGCGAATGCGGCAGGCTACCGATCAGTGACGGAGGGGAATCACCCACCGCACCCCACCTGCAAGGTCGGCGGACTGGACCAGTCCCGCTGGACCCCCGCGAGCCCCTGGAGCGGCACCCCGCCTCAGGGGCTTGCGCCATTCCGGGCGCGCCCCACCCACTGGCACAACGTCAGGTCGGCCGCAGCCCCGTCCGGGCCGGGAGGCACCTCGCGGCGACTCCGGGGGCGACCCTGTGGCACGTGACACAAGGGGGTGCTTCAGGACATGAAACGTCTACCCGCTAGCGTTGACTCCGTAGCCACCTGGACGCCCCTCCAGGCGACTGGACAGGGAGCTTCGCCTTGGATGCCGCAGCGGTAGTAGGACCGGTATGGATCTGCGCACTCGCGCTCTTCGCCGTACTCGGTGACGCCTTCCTCCCCTTCATCCCCAGCGGCACGCTGGTGATCCTCGCGGTGCTCAACACCTCGGAGATGGACGGTGCCCCGCTGTTGCTGGCGGCCGGCGTGGCCATCGCCTCCTTCCTCGGCGACCTGGTGCTGCTCAATCTGGCCCGTCGCGGATCGCCCGCCGTGCAGCGCCGTCTCGACCACCGGCCCGAACTGGCCGCCAGCGTCGCGCGGCTGCAGCAGTACCTGACCGGTCAGACCGGCCGGACCGCGGCGCTCCTGGTGATCGTCGCCCGCTTCGTCCCCGCCGGGCGGACCATCCTCGACCTGGCGGTGGGTCACTCCGCCGACTCCAGCCGCCGGTTCCTGCGCCTCTCCGCACTGGCGGCCCTGGTCTGGGCCAGCTACATCGTCAGCCTGGGCTGGCTGAACAGCCACTGGTTCAACACCGACTGGCTGAGCCTGGCGGTCTCCTGCTTCGCGGCCACCGCGATAAGCACCACCGTCGCCCGCCTCGTCCGCCGCCGCCGGCGCGAGCTCGCACTCACCTGACCCGGCCGCGCAGCCACCGCCGGACGCGTCAACGCACCGGGCCCGTCCGCACCGACCCTTTTGGCGCGGCGCCGATCTGACGCTCTGTCCCAAGACTGCAACAAAGCTCCCGCCCCGGAGCCCGACGCCCCTTGTACTGCGTGATGAGCAGCACAAGGGGCGTTGCAGTACCCACCCCACCTCGTGACATGCTGGCGCAGATATATCCATCAATATCCGATTTTTCCTGTCGGACGGTCGGATGCACTACGGCTGGGGAGACCATGGGCAGCATCTCGCGCAGGACCGTGCTCAGTGCCACCGCCGCAACCGCCGCGCTCGGCGCGGTGGCAGCTTGCGGCAGCAGCGGCGGGAGCAGCTCGGGCGGCACCAGTGGGAGCGGCAGCGCGAGCCCGAACGGCGGCTCCTCGAGCGGCACTTCGGCCAAGCCCACCGTCAAGGGCACCCCGATCGGGGACGGTTCCAACGTGGACACGGGCGCCCAGCCCAACCAGCCGAAGCCGGAGAAGCTCAAGCCCGGTGAGCAGCCTCCGCAGTTCGTGGTCTTCTCCTGGGACGGCGCGGGCGGCACCGAGGACGGCCAGTTCCCGCGCTTCCTGAAGCTGGCCGAGCAGTACAAGGCCACCATGACCTTCTTCCTCTCCGGGATCTACGCCCTCCCGAAGGAGAAGGCGAACCTCTACCACCCGCCGAAGCACTCCGTCGGTGCCTCCGACATCCCCTTCCTCTCCGACGGTGCGGTGAAGAGCACCCTCAAGCTCATCAGCCAGGCGTGGACGGCCGGCCACGAGATCGGCACCCACTTCAACGGGCACTTCTGCTCCACCCGCTCAGACGGCAACGGTGTCAACAAGTGGACCCCCGAGGACTGGCAGAGCGAGATCGACCAGGCGATCTCCTTCGTGACCCAGTGGCGCACCAACACCGGCTTCACGGACGTCGATCCGCTCCCGTTCGACTACCGGAAGGAGCTGATCGGGGCCCGGACACCGTGCTTGGAGGGGCAGAAGGCGCTGCTGCCCACCGCGGTCAAGATGGGCTGGAAGTACGACGCCAGTTCACCGGGCGGGCTGCAGATCTGGCCGCAGAAGGTGCAGGACGGCAAGATCTGGGACTTCCCGCTGCAGTCCGTCCCCTTCCCCGGGCACGGGTTCCAGGTGCTCTCGATGGACTACAACATCCTCGCCAACCAGTCCGGCGGCAGCACCAAGGGCGACCCGTCGAAGTACGGCGAGTGGCGGACCCAGGCCAGGGACGCCTACCTGGCCGGGTTCGACCGGGCCTACAACGGCAACCGGGCGCCGCTCTTCATCGGGAACCACTTCGAGCAGTGGAACGGCGGCATCTACATGGACGCCGTGGAGGAGACCCTGAAGACGATCGCGGGCAAGCCCGACGTCCGGCTGGTGTCGTTCCGTCAGTTGGTCGACTGGCTGGAGGTGCAGGACCAGTCCACGCTGCGGAAGCTGCGCACCCTGGGCGTCGGCAAGGCGCCCGACGGCGGCTGGGGGGCCTTCCTCGGGACCCCTTCGTCCTGACCGGCTCGTAGCGGACCCTCGCCCTGACCGGCGATCCTGACCGGCCGGGCAGGCCGCTTGTCCTCCCCTGCTGGTCCTGCCCGGCTGGTCCTGAGCGACGTGTGCTCTGACCGGTGCGGTACCGACGTCGTCCGCGACGGCGCCGGTGCCGCATCGACGCACCGTCAGTCCGCGACCAGGCTGCGGACGATCCGGGCGGCACCGTCCGGGCCGCCGATGATCGTGTAGTGGTTGGTGTCCGGGACGGCCGTCGCGGTGACCCGCTCACGGTCCAGCCCCGCGTGCTCGATCCGGGCGGCGTCGTACAGGCCCTGCGGCTCGTTCATCAGGCCGCGCTCCGCCCAGAGCAGTTCGGCTCGGCAGGTCAGCCGGTGGATCGCGGTGGCCGCGTCCTTGTCCAGCAGGACCTCCCGCCCGTCCTGGTGGACGGCCTCCGGTACGCAGGAGGAGCGCAGTTCGGGCTCCTCGCCGACCAGGTCACGCTGGGTGTACTCGTCCAGCGCCGCACGCCACTCCCCGGCGAAGGCGGGGTGCCGCTGCCAGAACGCCCGGTACGCGTCCCGGCTCTCGAAGGTCATGTCCAGCCGCGCCAGAGCCGGACCGAGTACGGCGGCCAGGGCGTCGTCCTCGCTCACCCCGGGCGGCAGCGGGAAGCTGACCGCCCCGTCCACCAGTACCAGGGAGTCCACCAGTTCGGGGTGGCGGACCGCGGCCAGGGCGCTGACCCAGGCGCCCATCGAGTGGCCCACCAACCGCACCCGGCCGAGCCCGAGGACGCCGGCCAGCACGGCCAGGTCATCGGCATGCCTGGCCAGGCCGTACGGCCCGGCGACCGTTCGGCTGCCGGCCCGGCCCCGCAGATCGGGTGCCACCAGGGTGGCCCGGCCCGCGAGTTGGCGTGCCACCTCGCTCCAGGCGAGGGCGTTGGCCGTGATTCCGTGCACCGCCAGCACGGTCGGAGCGTCGGGTCCTGCTGCCGGGTCCGTGGCAGGCCAGCGGAGGACCGTCAGTTCACCGCCCGGCACGGGGACGGTCAGCTCCTCGGGGGCGAGGGCCGACGACTCCCGCTGCCCCGGGGCGTCCTGGTGGAGGGCCGACTCGTCCGCGGCCGCGCCGGGTCGGCCAAGGTCACGGGTCGGCCCGTCCGGGCCGTCGGTACCCGCCCGGTCGGTAGGTCGGGCCGGGTCGGTGAGATCGGAGCTCATGCGGGGTCACCTTCCGGGGAGCGGACCGGGGTGGTACCCCCGGCCTCGGTGGAGTCCGCAGGGGTGATACCCCGCCGGGAGGTCGCGGCACGGGCGGTGCGGATCCGGGCGGGCAGCCTGGCGAGGCCGCCGGGCAGCAGGTAGACCACGGCGACGAACAGGGCGCCGAGTAGGAAGAGCGGCTGCGAGAGCGGCACCCGGAGCACCGCCGGGAGATCGGCGATGGCGGAGGAGTTGGCCAGGTCGCCCAGGCGGTGGCCCGCCCAGGTGTAGAGGACGCCACCGAGCAGCGGGCCCCATCGGCTGCCGGAACCGCCGAGCACCACCATGACCAGCAGGGCGAGCGTGGCGTCGGAGCTGGCGGCCTGCGGGGTGGCCCCTCCGGTGAGCAGCAGGTAGACCACTCCGCCCAGCCCCGCCAGGCCGCCGGCGATGACGAAGGCGACCAGCTTGAAGCCGTAGGGTCGCAGGCCGAGCACCTCGACCCGGCGTTCGTTCTCCTTGATGCCCTCCCAGACCCGTCCGGTCGGGGAGTTGACGGTCCAGTGCACCACCGCGAGCGTGAGCACCAGGTACCCGAGGGCGATCCAGTAGAGGTTGGCGGTGTTCTCGATCCCGACCAGGGCGTCGGGGAGGAGCTCGACCGGGGCGGCCCGGCCCTCCTCTCCTCCGGTGACCCCGCCGGGGTTGCGCTGGACCAGGATCGAGCCGGCCTGGGCGAACGCGAGGGTCACCATCGAGAAGCCGATGCCGGTCACCCGGAGGCTGACCGAGCCGAGCAGCAGCGCCAGGCTGACGCTGCACCCGACACCGAACAGCGCGGCGGCGGCGAAGGGGAGTTGGAGCTCCAGCATGCCGAGGTCGGTCCCGTACAGACCGGCGGCGAAGTAGAGGGCGTGGCCGAAGGAGAGCAGACCGGTGCGGCCGAGCAGGAGGTCGTAGCCGGTGGCCAGGGCCCCGTAGACCAGGCACAGGGCTATCAGTTGAAGACTTCCGGGGCTGCCGAGCGGGCCGTCGAGGAGCCCCGGAACGGGAAGCACACTGTATGGGGCGACAAGGAACAGGATCAGCGGAGCGATCGGCCACCAGCGTAGGGCGCGTCTCCCCGGAGCTGTCGAGGCCTTGCGGATTGATTCACCTGTTCGAGGGATGGTGCGATCCGAGGCACCGGGAGCAGACTTGGCGTCAGCGGTACCACTGGTGCTCGTGGTTGAGGTGTTCGTGCTCACGCGAGCCTCCCGGTGAGTCCGCGCGGCCGGACGAGGAGCAGGACGGCCAGGAGGACGACGACCGAGAGGTCGCCGAGTCCGGCGGCACCGAGCCCGGCGGACGCAGCGTAGTTGGCGAACTGCTGGACGAGACCGACCGCGACGGAGGCCAGTGCCGCTCCGGTGACGGAGCCCATGCCGCCCATCACCACCACGACGAAGGCGAACACGAGCAGGCTGGTCCCCTGGCCGGGGTGGACGGAGCCGAAGTAGAGGCCGCTGAGCGCGCCACCCAGGGCGGCGGCCGCTCCCCCGATGGCGAAGACCAGGGTGAACGCCCTGCGGACGTCGATACCGAGGGCCGTGACCATCGCACGGTCCTCCACTCCGGCCCGGACCACCAGCCCGTACCTGGTGCGGCCGAGGAAGAGGCGCAGTGCCACCAGGACCAGGACGGCCGCCGCGAGCAGGACGAAGCGATTGACCGGGACGATCGCACCGAACAGCCCCACCGTGCCCGAGAGGGCGGCGGGTTGGGGGAAGGGCCGGGCGTCCGCACCCCAGATGCCCATCAGCAGTGCGGGCACCGCGAGACCCACGCCGACGGTGGCCAGGATCTGGTCCCGCGGCCGGCTGTAGAGAGGACGGATCAACAGCAGCTCCAGCAGCACGGCCGCGACCGTGCCGACCGCCGTGCCGAAGACCACCGCCAACCAGAAGCTCATCCCGCCCTCGGTGCCGGCCCACCAGGTGGCGTACGCACCGACCGAGAGCAGCGCTCCGTGGGCGAAGTTGAGCACGTCCATCAGCCCGAAGATCAGTGAGAGACCGGAGGCCACCAGGAAGTACAGCGCACCCAACCCCAGGCCGGTGCAGGTGAGGAGGACGACGGTGTCCATCAGGGAGCCACCTCCGTGGTGACAGGAGCAGGAGCGGGGGCCGCCGCCGAGGCCGGCGACGGGGCCGCCGTGGAGGATGACCGACCGGGCGCCGGGGAGGGAGCCGACGGCGCGGGCGCCGAGGAGGGAGCGGGCCGGGCGGGTGTCGGTCGCCCGACTCCGAGCAGTCGTCGGGCGGCCTCCTCGTCAGCCAACAGCTCGGCGGTGGAGCCCTGGTGGGCGGTGCGTCCGTCGGCCAGCACCGCACAGGTGCCGGCCAGGCGGCGGACCAGGGCGAGGTTCTGTTCGACCAGCAGGACGGGCACGGTCGCGGCGGCCCGCTCCAGCACCTCCGCCACCTCAGCCACGATCTTCGGCGCCAGGCCCTTGGTGGGCTCGTCGGCGATGATCAACCGGTTGCCGTTCAGCAGGGTCCGCCCGATCGCCACCATCTGCTGCTGGCCGCCGGACAACGTCCCGGCCAACTGCCCAGCCCGTCGCTTCAGTTCAGGAAAGAGCTCGTGGACCAGGTCGTACGCCGGGGCACCGTCCCGCTCGGCCAGCCGAAGGTTCTCGGCGACGGTCAGCCCCGCGAAGACGCCCCGGTCCTCGGGCGCGTAGCCGATTCCCTGACGGACCACCAGATGGGTCGGCAGCCTGACGAGTTCGGTCCCGGCGAACAGCAGGCTCCCGGCCCGGGGCACCAGCCCCATGACCGCCTTGACCGTAGTGGTCTTCCCGGCACCGTTGCGCCCGAGCAGTGCGGTGACGCCGGTGGGTGCCACATCGAAGTCCACCCCGTGCAGGATGTGGAGACCGTCGATCACCACGCGCAGGTCCCGGACTGTCAGCAGCGGCTCGACAGTGGCAGCTCGCCCGGACGGAGAGACCGGGGAGGAGTGCTCGGAGGAGGACGAGAAGGGGCGGCGCACGGAGGAAGGAACGGAAGAAGGAGCAGCGGAAGGAGCACCCGTGGCGGCGGGGTCGTGGGAGTCGGTCACAGCCCCTCCCCCAGGTAGGCCTGCTGCACGGTGGCGTCGGCCATCACTGCCGTAGGCGTGTCGAGTGCGAGCAGCGTGCCGTGGTGCATCACGGCCAGCCGGTCGGCCAGGCCGAGCAGGACGTCCATGTGGTGCTCCACCATCAGTACGGTGCGGCCGAGGTCCCGGTGCACCGAGCGGATCAGCGCGGTCAGGGCAGGAACCTCCTCCGCGCTGACGCCGGCCATCGGCTCGTCCAGCAGGATCAGCCGAGGGTCGGAGACCAGCAGCACCGCCAGTTCGAGCTTGCGCTTCTCGCCGTGCGAGAGGGCTCCGGCCAAGGTGTCGGCGCGGTGGGCGAGTTCGGTCCGTTCGAGGGTCTCGGCGACTTGGGTGGCGTACCGCCCGGCCCGCCGCCAGATCCGGTGCGAGGCCCCCGGCCCGGCCGCCGCCTGGGCCGCGAGCCGGACGTGGTCCGCCACTGTCATCCCGGTCCACAGCGAGGAGGTCTGGAAGGTCCGGCCGAGGCCCCGACGGGCCCTGCCGTGCACCGACTCGGTGGTGATGTCCGCACCGTCGAGCTCGATCGAGCCGTGGGTCGCCGGGTAGATGCCGGAGATCAGGTTGAAGAGGGAGGTCTTGCCGGCTCCGTTCGGTCCGATGAAGGCGATGAACTCGCCCTCCCGCACCTCGAACGAGACGTCCTCGACGATCGGCACCCCACGCACCGACCAGCCGACGCCGCGCAGTCGCAGCACCTTCTCCGACAGCCCCGGCTGGTCCTCGCCCAACAGGTTCCCGTCCGGACGCTCACCGCCCGACTGTCCCGTGCCCGGTCCTCCCGCCGTGCTCACCGCCTCGGCGGCGGTCACGGCCACGCGTTCCGCCACCGGGATCAGCCCGCGATCTTGGCGGCCGGAGGCGCCACCTGGTCGGCTCCGACGGTCTTCTCCACCGAGGGCTTGGCGGAGGCACCGACGCCGGTCAGCTTCACCTGGAACATCGGCTGGAGCAGCGCGTGGTCCTCGGCCCGGACGGTCAGCCGGCCCTTCACCCCGTCGAAGCTCCACCCCTCCAACGCCTTCACCAGCGCGTCGGTGTCATCGGCCGAGCCCTTGTTGGCCTCGATCGCGTGCACCACCATCTGGGCCGCCGTGAAGCCGTCGGGGGTGAAGATGTCGGGCTTGGCACCGGCCTTGGTGACGGCGGCGCTCATCGCCTTCTCGACCTCGGTGCCGGCCGCACCGTCGAAGTAGTGGTTCAGGAAGGAGATCTTCTCGGCCGCCGGGCCGAAGAGCGGGTAGGAGGCCGCCAGGTCGAGCCCGGTGACCACCTTGGTCGAGGTGAAGACGTCCTGCTGGTTGAGGGAGGTCCAGAGTGCGGCGGCGGTCTCTCCCGCCCAGGCCACGAACAGCAGGTCGGGCTTGGTCGACTTGGCCTGGGTCGCGAAGGGGGTGAGGTCGGTGGCGCTCGGCGGGGCGAGCACCGCCTCCACGCCGGCGCCCTGCTCCCCGAGCACCGCCTTCACCGCCGCCACGTTGGCCTGGCCGAAGGCGTTGTCCTGGGCCAGCACCGCGACCTTCTTGCCCTTGGCGTCACCGATGAAGGAGGCCGCGGTCCGGATGTCCTGGTACGACTGACGACCGGAACGGAAGGTGTACTTGTTCAGCCCGGTGACCTTGTCGGCGGCGGCCGGGCCGCTGATGAAGAGCACCTTGTTCTGCGCCGCGATCGGCCCGACCTGGAGCGCGACGCCCGACGCGGTCGAGCCGGCCAGGATCTTGTGCCCCTTGCCGATCAGGTCCTTGGCCGCCGAGACCGCCTTGGCCGGGTCGCCCGCGTCGTCCTGCTCGGCCAGCTCGACCGGGTGCCCGTCCACCGCGCCCGTGCCCTTGGTCGCGTAGTCCAGACCGGCCTTGAAGCCCTCCAGGTACTGCTTGCCGTAGGCCGCCAGCGGCCCGGTCTTGGAGTACACCAGGCCGACCTTGACCGGGCTCTTGGCCGCCCCGGCCCCGCCGTCGGCCGAGGTGGTCCCGGCCGTCCCGGCCTTGGCGCAGCCCACGGCACCCGTCACGAGCAACCCGCAGGCCGCGACGAGGGCCAGCCCCCGCCGCCGCGTCCGGCCGCCGTCCCCCACAGAGGCGGCCGGGCTGCCCGCCTGACGATCCGTCCGGACTGCGGCTCTGGTGCTGAGGGTGGTCTTGCGCATGGTGTCCGACTCCTGACGGCTGGGGCTACGGCGGTGGGGGTGGGGCTGTGGGTCCGAGCGCTGCGGCTGTGCGGCTCGGGGTGCGACCGACCGTCCCGAAGTGCCCGCGAGGGGCGGCTGTCGGTGCGACAACGGTGGTGGTGGATTCCGGAACCGTAGGTGCGCCACCTGCCCGGCGACATGTGACGGGACGACGCAGCAGCCCCCGGGATTGTGTGACGGCCCGCCATATCGCACCCCTCGGGCGCGGAAGCGCCTCGGCGGATGTGCCGCACACCCATGGCGTCCACCCGTCCCATGGCCCCGGCCGCCATGGAAAGCCGCGCGGCCGCGCAGTGAAGGTGGGAGCGCAGCAGGCTCCCAACCCCTCATGAGGTGACTACCTTGGACAAGGTTCTGGACTCCCCGGCCCTCGCGGTCGGGGACATCCCCGACGGCGCCGCCCTGGCCGTCGGAGGCTTCGGCCTCTGCGGCATCCCCAGCACCCTGATCGGCGCGCTGGCCGAGGCCGGCACGACGGGGCTCCGGGTGGTCTCCAACAACTGCGGCGTGGACGACTGGGGCCTCGGCCTCCTGCTGCGGGCCGGTCGGATCGCACGGATGACCTCCTCCTACGTCGGGGAGAACAAGGAGTTCGCCCGCCAGTACCTCGCCGGAGAGTTGGAGGTGGAGCTCACACCGCAGGGCACCCTGGCCGAACGTCTGCGGGCCGGTGGAGCGGGCATCCCCGCCTTCTTCACCCCGGCCGGAATCGGCACCCAGGTCGAGGAGGGCGGGCTGCCCTGGCGGTACGCCCCCGACGGGGGCGTGGCCGTGGCCTCACCGCCCAAGGAGACGAGGGAGTTCGGCGGCCGCCGCTACCTGCTGGAGGAGGCCATCAACACCGACTTCGCGCTGGTCCGCGCCGAGGTCGCGGACCGCCACGGCAACTGCGTCTTCCACGCCACCGCGCGCAACTTCAACCCGCTCTGCGCGGGCGCCGGTCGGATCACCCTGGTCGAGGCCGACCGGATCGTCGAGCCCGGCGCCATCCCGCCGGACGCCGTCCACCTGCCCGGCATCTACGTCGACCGGGTGGTCGCCGCGGACCCGGACGACCGCCGGATCGAGCGCCGCACCGTCCGTACCGTCCGCACCGACTTCCAGGGGCACTGAACCATGACCACCACCGACCCGCTGGCCACCACCCACGCACGGACCGCCGCCACAGACGCCCGGCCCGACACCGACACAGGGGCCGACACCGACACAAGGACCGGCACCATCACGCCGACCGGCACCGCCTCACCGACCACGACCGGCGGCAGCGCCGACCCCCGTCACCTGTTGGCCGCCCGCGCCGCCCGGGAGTTGAGCGACGGTCAGTACGTGAACCTGGGCATCGGACTCCCCACCCTGATCCCCGATCACCTCCCGCCCGGCGTGCACGTGGTGCTGCACTCCGAGAACGGCATCCTCGGCGTCGGCCCGTACCCCGTCGCCGGCGAGGAGCACCCCGACGTGATCAACGCCGGCAAGGAGACCGTCACCGTCGCCGACGGTGCCGCCTACTTCGACTCCGCCGTCTCCTTCGGCATGATCCGAGCGGGCCGGATCGACGTCTCGGTGCTCGGCGCGATGCAGGTCTCGGCCTCGGGTGACCTGGCCAACTGGATGATCCCCGGCAAGATGGTCAAGGGCATGGGCGGCGCGATGGACCTGGTGCACGGCGCCCGCCAAGTCATCGTCGTGATGGAGCACACGGCCAAGGACGGCTCACCGAAGATCGTCGACGAGCTGTCACTTCCCGCCACCGGACGGCGAGTCGTGCACCGCATCGTCACCGACCTGGCCGTCATCGACGTCACCCCTGAGGGCCTGCGGCTGGTCGAGGTCGCCCCCGGCCACACCTTCGAGGAGGTCCAGGCCGCGACCGGCCCCCGTCTGCTCTGACTTCCAGGAGCAGGCCACGCCTGTCAGGCCGCCCCGGCCAGTCCCAGTGCGTAGGAGATCCAGAACTCCCCCGCCGCGGGCTCGCCCCGGCCGCAGTCGCCGTCGGACTCCCCCGGGATCTTCACCCAGAGCAGTGCGTCCAGCCCCTCCCGGCCGGTCCGGGTGGTGGGTTCCTGCCCGAGGGCCCGACCCTGCGGGTTGCACCAACGCCCGCCACCGGGCGAGCCCTTGCCGTTCCGGCTGGTGTCGATCACGAAGCGCTTGCCGCCGAGCGCCGCCGACACCTCCCGCCCGTAGGCGTAACTCTCCTCGGTGGAGTAGAAGTTGGAGACGTTGAGGGCGAAGCCGTCCGCCGCACCGATGCCCGCGCGCTCCAGCGCGCGGGCCAGGGCGGACCGGTCGTGCACCCAACCCGCGTTACCGGCGTCGAGGTAGACCCGCACCTTCGGGTGCTTCTTCAACTCGCCCACCGCGTAAGCCAGCAGGCCGAAGCGCTCGGCGTCCACCCCGGCGCAGCCGTCCACCGCGTGGGCGACCGCGTCCGGCTCCAGCACCACCCAGGCCGGCCGGTCGGCCAGCCCGGCAGCGACCCGGTCGATCCACGCCCGGTACGCCGCACCGTCGGCGGCCCCACCGGCCGAGTACAGGCCGCAGTCCCGGTTCGGGATGCCGTAGGCGACCAACAGCGGCAGCCGCCCCTCCAGCGCAGCGCGTCGGCTCTGCACCTCGGCCAGCTGCCCGGCGTCGGCACCGGTGAGCCAGAGCGCCGCCGAGCTCCGGGCGATCCGGCTCAGCGCTGCCGCTTCGGCCCCCGACGCCTTCCCGGCCGCGCGCTGGGCGGAGCCGAACGGAGAGACGTAGAACCCCCCGGCGGCGACCGCGTCCCCCGTCGGGGCCGGCGTCACGCCCCCCGAATCGGCGGCGGAGATGCTCGGAATCGTCGGATCACCACTCGGGCCACCGCCCGGACCACTCGCAGCACTCGGAGCACTCGGACCGCCCGAACCACCCGGCCCATCCGGAGCGCCCGAGGGCCGGGCCGTCACCGCCGCCCCCGAAGCCGTGGTCCCACCGTTCCCTGACGGTCCGGCAGCTCCGCAGCCCGTCAGGACCAGCAAGGCCCCCGCCACCCCGAACCAGCGCCGCAGCACCCGCCCCGCCTCCCTGCCCCGCCTCGCCCCACCCAGCCCGAACCCGTGATCGGTTCCGCCCGCCAGCCTCGCACAGCAGGGCCGCACCGACCACGGGCGTCCGTCTGGGGAGACCCAGCGCTCAGGCCCCTGGGCCGGGCCCGAGACCAGGCCCCGGGGCCTGGCCAGGAGTCAGACCAGGCGTCAGGCCAGGAGCCGGACTCAGGCCTCCAGGTCCGCGAGCTTCGGCAGCTGCCAGTCGATCGGCTCGCCGCCGAACTCGACCAAGGCCTCGTTGATCTGCGAGAAGGGCCGGCTGCCGTGGAACAGCTTCGCCGACAGCGGCGACGGGTGGGCGCCCTGCACCACCACGTGGCGGGTGGTGTCGATGAGCGGCAGCTTCTTCTTGGCGTAGTTGCCCCAGAGCACGAAGACGCAGGGCTCCTCGCGGGCGCTGACCGCCGAGATCACCGCGTCAGTGAACTTCTCCCAGCCCTTGCCCTTGTGGGAGTTGGCCTCGTGCGCACGCACGGTGAGCACCGCGTTGAGCAGCAGGACGCCCTGCTCGGCCCACTTCATCAGGTAGCCGTGGTCCGGCGCGGGAACGCCGAGGTCGGCGTCCAGCTCCTTGTAGATGTTCCGCAGCGACGGCGGGATCTTGATCCCGGGCTGCACCGAGAAGCTCATCCCGTGCGCCTGGTTGTCGTCGTGGTACGGGTCCTGCCCGAGCACCAGCACCCGGACCTTGTCGTACGGGGTCGCCGCCAGCGCCGCGAACTCCTGCCCGCTGGGCGGGAAGACCTGGTGCTCGGCCCGCTGCTCCGCCACGAAGTCCGTCAGCTGGGCGAAGTACGGCTTCGCCAACTCCCCGGCCAGCGCCGCCCGCCAGGACTCCGGCACCTCGAACGCGGCCACGGTCTCCACCAACTCCGTCACGACCCACTGCCTTTCACGACAAACCCGTCTCCAACACCCCGAACGCTACACACCCCCGCCGACACCCCCGAACCGATCGTCGGGCCGTTCACCGAACCGTGAACCGGACCGCTCACCGAACCGGGGACCGGGTCACTCGCCGGCCCGCAGCCGCCAGCAGCCGCCCACCCCCACCCCGTCGTCCGCGACCGCTCCCCACCTGCCCCTACGGCCCCGGGCCGACTAGGCTTGCCGGCGTTGGGGCAGTCAGTACCGCCCGGCCGGCCACAGGCGTCCGGTCCGTGCGCTTCCGGACCATCGCAAGACCTTAGGGAGACACCTACGTGGCAGAACGCAAGGCCATCGAGACCTGGCTCACCGACATGGACGGAGTCCTCATCCACGAGGGCGTGCCGATCCCCGGGGCGGACGCCTTCATCAAGCGGCTGCGGGAGTCCGGGAAGCCGTTCCTGGTCCTGACGAACAACTCGATCTACACCCAGCGGGACCTGCACGCCCGGCTGGCCCGGATGGGCCTCGACGTTCCCGCCGAGCACATCTGGACCTCGGCGCTGGCCACCGCCAAGTTCCTGGACGACCAGCGTCCGAACGGCACCGCCTACGTCATCGGCGAGGCCGGCCTGACGACGGCGATGCACGACGTGGGTTACGTCCTCACCGACACCGACCCCGACTTCGTGGTCCTCGGCGAGACCCGGACCTACTCCTTCGAGGCCATGACCAAGGCCGTCCGCCTGATCAACGACGGCGCCCGGTTCATCGCCACCAACCCGGACGAGACCGGTCCCTCCGCCGAGGGCGCCCTCCCCGCCACCGGTGCGGTCGCGGCCCTCATCACCAAGGCCACCGGCGTCGAGCCGTACTTCGTCGGCAAGCCCAACCCGCTGATGATGCGGGCCGGACTGAACGCGATCGGTGCCCACTCCGAGAACAGCGCGATGATCGGCGACCGGATGGACACCGACATCGTCTCGGGCATGGAGGCCGGCATGTCGACCTTCCTGGTCCTCACCGGCCTGACCCAGGCCCACGAGGTGGAGCGCTTCCCGTACCGCCCGACCCGGGTGGCCGACTCGATCGCCGACCTGGTCGACCTGATCTGAGCCCCACCGGGGGTCCCGCCCGCCCGGGCCGGACCCCCGGTCCAGCCCCGGTCCAGGCCACCGGTTCAGACCCCGGCATCGGCCGCCCCGGGCCACCGGCTTCAGCCGGTCCAGACCTCTGGCACCATCCGGTCCAGACCTCCGGCCTCGACCGGTCCAGACCATTCACCCGGCGCCGGTCCCGCACACCGGACGGCCCGCTCCGCCCTCGGACCGCGTCCTGATGCCGACCTCAAGGGAGCCTTAAGGGCTTCCTAACAATCTGAAGGCCCGTCAACTCCCGGACGCCCCATGGCTACGGTCTCCACAGCGACCCCACATCGCCGACCGCGGCGGCCCCACACCGCCGCACCCGGTGACCCCCACCGCTGATTGCTGAACGGAGCACCCACCCATGTCATTCCGCCGCACCGCAGCCGTGTTCACCCTGGCCGGCACCGCGCTCGCGTCCACCGTACTCGGCACCGGCGCCGCCTCCGCGCACGGGTCCCTGCAGAACCCGCTCAGCCGGGTCTACGGCTGCTACCTGGAGGGCCCGGAGCAGCCCAAGTCGGCCGCCTGCAAGGCCGCCATCGCGTTCGGCGGCACCCAGGCCATGTACGACTGGAACGGCGTGCGGATCGGCGACGCGGCCGGCCGCCACCGCCAGCTGATCCCGGACGGCCGCCTGTGCAGCGCCGGCGCCAACGAGTTCGTCGGCCTCGACCTGGCCCGCAACGACTGGCCGGCCACCAACCTCACCGCCGGTGCCAAGACCAACTTCAAGTTCCGCGCCACCGCGCCGCACCGCGGCACCTTCCAGCTCTTCATGACCAACAGCACCTACAACCCCAACGTGGCGCTGAGCTGGTCGAACCTGGACACCACCCCGTTCGCGAGCATCACCGACCCCCAGGTGGTGGACGGCTACTACACCTTCCCGGTGACCATCCCGACCGGGAAGACGGGCCGTCAGATGGTCTACGCGATCTGGCAGCGCTCGGACAGCCCGGAGGCCTTCTACACCTGCTCGGACGTCACCTTCGACGGCACCGGCAAGGCCCCCGCCGCCGCCCCGGCGGTCGCCCCGGCCTCGGACGCCGCCGCCCACCACGACCACAACGCCGTCCCGGTCGCCGCCCCCGCCGCCGGGGCCCCGGCCGAGGCCCCGGTGATCGCCAACAACACCAGCACCGCCCCCAGGACCCAGCTGGCCGAGACCGGCACCGACCGCTCCACGGGCCTGATGACCGCCGTCGGCACCTCCTTCCTGCTGGCCGGCGGCACCGTCGCCTTCCTGCACCGCCGCCGTCGCGCCACCGTCGAGTCGAGCCGCTGAGCCCGGACGACCCAGGCCCGGACGACCTACGCCCGGACGGCCCAGGTGCCGGGTGGCCCCGCCGCATCGCGGCGCGGCCGCCCGGCACCGCTGGCCCGCACCGCCGCCGTGGTTGGGTAGGGGGATGAGCAGCACTCCCCCTCCCCCCTTCCGCGTCGGCCTGATCGGCTACGGCCTGGCCGGCTCCGCCTTCCACGCCCCGCTGATCGCCACCACCCCGGGTCTGCGGCTGGACGCGGTGGTCACCGCCAACCCCGACCGCCGCGCCCAGCTGCTGCAGCAGCACCCTGGCGCCCGCCCCCTCGACACCCCCGAGCAACTCCTCGCCGAGGCCGCCGACGGGCGGATCGACCTGGTCGTGATCGCCTCCCCGAACCGCACCCACGTGCCGCTGGCCCGGGCCGCGATCGCCGCCGGCGTGCCCACCGTGGTGGACAAGCCGCTGGCCGCCACCGCCGCAGAGGCGGCCGAGCTCTGCGCGCTCGCCGAACGGCGCGGCGTGCTGCTCTCGGTCTTCCAGAACCGCCGCTGGGACGGCGACTTCCTGACCGCCCGTCACCTCGTGGAGTCCGGTGCGCTCGGCCGGGTGCACCGCTTCGAGTCCCGCTTCGAGCGCTTCCGCCCCAAGCCCAAGCCGGGCTGGCGTGAACTGGCCGACCCGGCCGAGGTCGGCGGTACCCTGTACGACCTGGGCAGCCACCTGGTGGACCAGGCGCTCACCCTGTTCGGCCCGGTGGACACGGTCTACGCCGAGGTCGAGACCCTCCGGGACGGCGCCGTGGTGGACGACGACGCCTTCCTCGCCCTGAGCCACGCCTCCGGCGTCCGCTCCCACCTGTGGACCAGCGCGCTCAGCCCGCTCGGCGGCCCGCGCCTGCGGGTGCTCGGCGACTCGGCCGGCTACGTCAAGTACGGCATGGACCCGCAGGAGGCCGAGCTGCGCACCGGCCACCGGCCCGCTCCCGGCTCCCCCTGGGGCACCGAGAGCCCGGCCGCCTACGGCGTGCTCGGCACCGACGAGTCCTCCGTCCCGGCGCCGACCGCCCCCGGCGACTACCCCGCCTACTACGCGGGCATCGCCGCCGCCCTCGCCGACGGAACCCCGCCGCCGGTCGACCCTCGGGACGCCGTCGCCACCCTCACCGTCCTGGAGGCGGCCCGCACCTCCTCCGCCACCGGCACCACCGTCCGCCTCGACGGGAAGTGACGGGCCCCCTGCCCCGCGCCCGACGACGCCCGTAGGATGATCGGACCGAACGCACGCCAACCAGCACGCCAACCAGCCCGAGGAGGTCCGGCCGATGACACTGCTCGCCGTACTGCTCGGCCTGGTGCGCCTGCTGACGGGCGATCAGCTGATGTCCTCCGGCGGCCTCGGCGCCGTCGCGGCGGCCGCCACCCTGGTCCTGCTGGCCGGGGTGGCCGCCACCGCGCTGGCCACCGCCCGTCTCCTCGGGGCACGGGCCCCGAGCGCGGTCCGCGACCGCGCACTGCGCCGACGCGCCTACCGCTCGGCCTTCCTGCCCCAGCGTGATCCGGACGCCCGCGGCCGTCGCCGCCCCAGGGCACCGGGCGCGGCCCCGACGGCCGCCTGAGCACGCGTCACCCGGCAGTACCCGCACCCCCGGAACCCCAGCTCACCGGCCGTCCTCCGCCGACCTCTCACCCCCGCGCGCGCCCGTGTGCCCGCGTGCCCAAGCACGCCACGCACCGCCGCGCGCCCCCAGAGACCCCGGAGGGCTCACCCCGTCATGTCCGTCTTCACCCTGCTCGACCCCGCCGTCGGCCTGGCCCACGACGCCGTCGCGGCGCTCGCCGCGCACCTGCCGACCGCCCTCGCCGTCGTCCTGTTCACCGCCGCCGTCCGACTGCTGCTCCACCCGCTGGCCCGCGCCGCCGCCAGGGGCGAACGGGTCCGGGCCCGGCTGGCGCCCCAGCTGGCCGAGTTGGGCCGCACGCACAAGGGGCGGCCGGAGAGGCTGCGCGAGGCGACCGCGGAGCTGTACCGGACGGAGGGGGCGTCGCCGTTCGCCGGCTGCCTGCCGATGCTGGCCCAGTTGCCGTTCTTCACCGTGATGTACCGGCTCTTCACCACGCCGAACGACCTCCTCGGCGCGACGCTGTTCGGCGTCCCGCTCGGCCTGCACCCGAGCGCCGCCCGCTCCGGCCCCGAACTCGCCCTCTTCGCCGCCGTGTTCGCCGCCCTCGCGGCCCTCGGCTGGCTGGGCTTCCGCCGCGCCCGCCGGACCATGGCCGCCCAGCCGACCACAGCCACGACCCCGCCCGCCCCGGGCACCGGGATCGCGCCGTACCTCTCCTACGGCACCGCGCTGTTCGCCCTGGTGCTCCCGCTCGCCGGGGCGCTCTACCTGCTCACCACCACCGCCTGGACCCTCGCCGAACGCGCCTGGCTGCACCGCGGCACCGACCCCACGGCGGAGGCCGGTGCCACGGTGGCGCGGACGGTGGCGCGGAAGAGGAGGAAGGCCGAGGCCTGAGGCCTCAGCCCCGGTCCCACCCGGCGAGGTAGCGGTCGATCTCACCGATCAGCCGGGCCTTGCCGGGTGCGTCCAGGAAGCTCGCCTCGACCGCGTTGCGGGCCAGCCCGGCCACGCCCGTCTCGTCCAGGCCGAGCAGCCGGGCCGCGACCTGGTACTCGGTGTTCAGGTCGGTGCCGAACATCGGCGGGTCGTCGCTGTTGACCGTCACCAGCAGCCCGGCGTCCACCATCTGACGGATCGGGTGGTCCTCCATCCGCTCCACCGCCCGGGTGGCGATGTTGGACGTCGGGCAGACCTCCAGCGGGATGCGGTGCTCGCCGAGGAAGTCCAGCAGGGCCGGGTCCTTGACCGCCTGGGTGCCGTGGCCGATCCGCTCGGCGCCCAGCACCCGGATCGCGTCCCAGACGGTCTCCGGCCCGGTGGTCTCGCCCGCGTGCGGGACGCTGCGCAGGCCGGCCGCCCGGGCCCGGTCGAAGTAGGGCTTGAACTGCGGCCGCGGCACGCCGATCTCCGGGCCGCCGAGGCCGAAGCTGACCAGGCCCTCGGGGGCCAGGTCGACGGCCAGCCGGGCGGTCTCCTCGGCGGCGGCCAGACCGGCCTCGCCGGGGATGTCGAAGCACCAGCGGAGCACCACGCCGAGGTCCTTCTCGGCGGACTTGCGGGCGTCCTCGATGGCCTCCATGAAGGCCACGTCCGGGATGCCCCGGCTGACCGAGGAGTAGGGGGTGACGGTCAGCTCGGCGTAGCGGATGTTCTGCCGGGCCATGTCCTCGGCCACGCCGTAGGTGAGGGCGCGGACGTCCTCGGCGTCCCGGATCAGGTCGACCACGCTCAGGTAGACCTCGATGAAGTGCGCGAAGTCGGTGAAGGTGAAGTACTCGGCCAGCGCGGCCGGGTCCAGCGGCACCTTGGTCCGGCCCTCGTGACGGGCCGCCAGCTCGGCCACCACCCGGGGCGAGGCGGAGCCGACGTGGTGGACGTGCAGCTCGGCCTTGGGCATCCCCGCGATGAACGCCCCGATGTCCCGCTTGCCCTCGGCGCTCTCGACCACTGCGTTCTCCTCACCTCGTGCACCGTTGCAGTCGCTGCATGCTAACTCCGCCGTGCCCGATGCGTCGGACACGCCGTCAGCCCCCGAGCGCCACCGCCACGGTGTGGATGAGCAACCCGGCCAGCGCGCCGACCACGGTGCCGTTGATCCGGATGAACTGGAGGTCCCGCCCGACGTTGGCCTCGATCTTCCGGGAGGCGTCGTCGGCGTCCCAGCCGGCCACGGTGTCGGAGATCAGCGCGGTGATCTCGGCCCGGTAGGTCTGCACGACGTACCCGGCGGCGTCCTGCAGCCAGCCGTCCGCCTTGGCCTGGAGCCGCCGGTCGGTGGCCAGCCGGCTCCCGAACGCGCGCAGGCCGTCGCGGATGCGGCGCCGCAGCTCGCTCTCCTCGTCCTCGGCAGCGGTCAGCACCAGGGTGCGGACGGCCGCCCAGGAGGAGGCGATCAGGTCCTGCACCTCCGGGCGGGCGAGCAGCTCGTCCTTGGCCCGCTCCACCCGGGCGATGGTGGCCGGGTCCTGCTGGAGCTCAACGGCGAAGTCGGCGAGGAAGTCGTCGACCGCGCCCCGGGCCGGATGGTGCGGGTCGTCCCGGATGTCGGTGACGAAGCGCATCAGCTCCTTGTAGACCCGCTCGCCGACCTGGTGGTCGATGAACTTCGGGGTCCAGCCCGGGGTCTTCTGGGTGATCCGCCCCACCACGTCCTGGTGGTGCCGCGTCAGCCAGTCGTGCACCCGGACGGCGACCAGGTCCACCACCCCGTGGTGACCGCCGTCGGCGGCCACCTTGCCGAGCAGCCGGCCGGCCGGTTCGGCCACCGAGGTGGCGGCCGCCCGGCGGGTGACCGCCTCGGCCACCACGGCCTGCACGTCGTCGTCGTTGAGCACCGCGAGCACCCCGCGCAGCGCGGCGGCGGCCTCGCTGGTGACCCGCTCGGCGCTGCCCGGCGCGGCCAGCCACTCGCCGAGCCTCCGGGCGATGCCCATCCGGCCCAGCCGTTCGCGGACCACCGGCGCGGAGAGGAAGTTGTCGCCGACGAAGTCGCCGAGCGACTTGCCGAAGGCGTCCTTCTTGGTCGGGATGATCGCGGTGTGCGGGATCGGCAGCCCGAACGGGCGGCGGAACAGCGCGGTGACGGCGAACCAGTCCGCCAGCGCACCCACCATCCCGGCCTCGGCGGCGGCCGCCACGTACCCGGCCCAGGCGCCCGCCCCGGCGGCGTCGGCCCAGGTGGCCAGGCCGAAGACCACCGTGGCCACCCCGAGCAGCCCGGTGGCGAACAGCTTCATCCGCCGGACGCCCCGGCGCTTCTCCTCGTCGGCGGCGGTGAACCGGACCCCGGTCCCGGCCGTCTGATCGGCACTCACCCCGCCAGTCTGCCCCGGACTCCGGCCGGAGACGGCCGGGGCGCGGTGGAGTTCAGGGGCAGTTCCGGGTCACCCCGAGGAGTTCAGCACGACGGGCCGGCCCCGCCGCCGAGCACGATCCGGTGCACTCCGGCCCAGCGCGCCGGATCGGTGACCCGCCGCCCGTCCAGCAGCACCCGCACCCCGGGCAGCTGCTCGGCCCCCAGGGTCCGGTACTCGGCGTGGTCGGTCTGCACGATCGCCGCGCTCACCGGCTCGCCCCGGTGTGGCGGCAGCCCGAGCGCGGTCAGCTCCTCGGCCCCGTACAGCGGGTCGGCGACGTACGGCCGGGCCCCGGCCGCCCAGAGGGCGTCGACCAGCGGGAAGACGCCGGAGCAGGCGGTCTCCTTCACCCCGCCCCGGTAGGCCGCGCCGAGCACCAGCACCGGACGGTCCGTCAGGTCGAGCACGGCGGCCAGCCGGTCCACCGCGTGGCCGGGCATGGCGAGGTTGGCCTCCCGGGCGGCGCGGACCACGGTCGCGGAGGGGTCGCCCCAGAGGTAGAGCCGGGGGTAGACCGGGATGCAGTGGCCGCCGACCGCCACGCCGGGACGGTGCAGGTGACTGTAGGGCTGGGAGTTGCAGGCCTCGGCCACCTCGGCGAAGTCCACCCCGATCCGGTCGGCGTAGCGGGCGAACTGGTTGGCCAGCCCGATGTTGACGTCCCGGTAGGTGGTCTCGGCCAGCTTGGCGAACTCGGCCGCCTCGGCGGACGCCAGCGCCCACACGCCGTTCGGCCGGGGCAGCTCGGGCCGGTGGTCGAAGTCCAGCACCGCGGCGTAGAACTCCACGCCCTGCCGGGTGGAGCGCTCGTCGATGCCGCCGACCAGCTTGGGGTAGCGGCGCAGATCGGCGAAGACGCTGCCCGAGGAGACCCGTTCGGGGCTGAACACCAGCCCGAAGTCCGCTCCGGGGCGCAGCCCGGAGCGGGCCGCCAGCCGCTCGGCCACCCGGCCCCGGACGGTGCCCACCGGGAGGGTGGTCTCGTACGAGACCAGCGCCCCGCGCCGCAGCCCGGCCGCCACGGCGTCGGTGGCCGCGTCCAGCAGGGCGAAGTCCGGGCTGTGGTCGGGAGCGGTGAGCAGCGGCACCGCGACCACCACCACCGAGGCCCCGGCCACGGCGGCCGCCGTGTCGCCCCCGGCGGTCAGCCGGCCCTCCGCGACGGCCCGCTTCAGCCGGTCCGCAAGCTCGGGCTCCCCGGGGAACGGGGGCTCGCCGTCGTTCACCTGACGGACCACCAGCGGTGCGACGTCCGCCCCGAGCACCCGCCACCCGCTCCCGGCGCACTGCACCGCGAGCGGCAGCCCGATCTTGCCCAGCCCGACCACGCAGACCGTACGGTCCACCGCCGCACCCGCCGCACCCGCCGCCGCGCCCGTCACCGCACCCACCGCCGCGTCCGCCACCGCCGCCGACGTGCCGTCCATCTCCGCCACCACTCCCGTCAGCCCCCGCTCACCTTGGCGGTGAACCGCCGCCACCCGGCCCGCCGCCGCAACTCCCGCCGGGCCCGCTCCGGCACCACGTCCCGCCAGAGCTGCCGCGGCACCGCCAGCCGCTCCCCCGGCCCCCCGCCGGCCCCGGCCCCGCCCTGGCTCTCGCTCTCGTCCTCGACCAGACCGCGCACCGCCCGCCAGCGGCCCTCGGCCGCCAGTTCCAGCCGCAGCCGCTCGGCGGTCCCCAGCTCGGGGAGCACCGAGCAGTGCTCCCGCACCAGTCGCCCGACGCCCTCCACCAGCCGCCGCTGCTCGCCCGGCGCCAGGTCGAGCAGGCCGGCCCGGAGCAGCTGCGGCACGTCCCAGCCGAAGTGACGGAGGTTCAGCGCCCGGCGCTCGGGGCTGCCCGGTGCGGTGAACTGCTCGACCACGGCGGTGATCGCCTCCAGGCCGCGCAGCCGGTTGAGCAGGCCGGAGCGGACGGTGACGTTGCCGCGGTCGGCCCGGAGCACCGCGTGGTAGCAGTCGTAGTCGGCCAGCACCGAGACCGGGCCCTCGGCCCGCAGCAGGGCCTGCAGGGTGAAGGGCTGGTCGGAGTAGACCGGCAGGTCCTCCCGGCGGCGGACGCCGTGCCGCACCAGCGGCTCCCGGCGGAACAGCTTGGTGTCGGAGAGCGCCCAGGCCAGCGCCGAGTCGGCGAAGGTGACCGAGGGCTCGGTCCGGTCGAAGACGCCCTGCGGGACGTGCCGTCCGCCCTCACCCACCATCCGGCCGAGCACCACGTCCGAGCCGTACCGGTCGGCCATCGCGACCATCAGCTCCAGCGCGCGCGGGCCGAGCCAGTCGTCCGCGCCCAGGTAGAACACGTACCGGCCGCGGGCCAGGTCGGTGGCGCGGTTGCTGGGGGCCGCGGGGCCGCCCGAGTTGGGCTGGTGGACCACCCGGAACAGGCCGGGGTGCGCGGCGGCGAAGCGGTCCAGCTCGGCCCCGCTGCCGTCGGTGGAACCGTCGTCCACGGCGACCACCTCCAGGCGTCCGGGGCCCAGGGTCTGCCGCACCAGGGAGCTCAGACAGACCGTCAGGTACGGCATGGTGTCGTAGACCGCGACCACCACGGTGACGTCGGGCACCCGCCCCTCACCGGCACTCATCCGGCCACCTCCAACCGGCGCTCATCCGGCCACCTCCAGGGGTACGGGCCGCCCTGCGGCGGCCAGGACGGACTCGGCGACCGTGACGGTGCGCAGGCCCTCGGCCAGCGGGACGATGGTGGCCGGGCGTCCGGCCACCGCCTCCCGGAACTGCTCGTGCTCGCTGAGCAGCGGCTCCCGCTTGGGGAAGGCGTACCGGACCACGTCGCCCTCGGTCACCCCGCGGAAGGCCCGGACCAGCTCCCACTCGGTGGCCACCGCGCCGTTGGCGTGCAGGGTGAGGTCACCGGTCAGGGTGTCGGCGACCAGGCAGCCGCGCTCCCCGGTGACCGCGACCTGGCGCTCCTTCTGCGGGCTGAGCCAGTTCACCAGGTGGCTGACCATGGTGCCGTCGGCGAGGGTGCCCACCACCGCGACCATGTCCTCGTGCGGACGGCCGCTCTTGCGCACCGTCCTGGCCGCCACCGAGGCGTAGGCCTGGCCGGTGATCCAGCCGGTCAGGTCGATGTCGTGGGTGGCCAGGTCCTGCACCACCCCGACGTCGGCGATCCGCTGCGGGAAGGGACCCTGACGGCGGGTCGACACCTGGTAGACCTCGCCCAGCTCGCCCGCCGCGAGCCGGGTGCGCAGCTGCTGGAGCGCCGGGTTGTACCGCTCCACCTGGCCCACCCCGGCGACCAGCCCGTCGAAGGCGGCCACCAGGCGGCCGGCCGCCCGGGAGTCCGGGGCCAGCGGCTTCTCGATCAGCGCGGGCACGCCCGCCTCCGCGAGCCGGAGTCCGACGGCCTCGTGCTCGGCGGTGGGGCAGGCCACCACCGCGTAGTCGATGCCGAGGGCGAGCAGCCGTTCGAGCTTGCGCAGCACCGGCACCCCGCACGGGCCCGCTCCTCCCAACGGGTCCACCACACCGGCCAGTTCGACACCGGGGAGGCCGCCGAGCACCCGGGCGTGGTTGCGCCCCATCGCCCCGAAGCCGATCAGCCCGGCCCGCAGCGGGGCACCGCTGCGCTGCCGCCCCACGGAACGGGTCCGCTGCTCCGCCCTGACCGGTCCGGGCCGGCTCCCGCTCTCAGGCGACCGCACTCGACACCGCCCCGTCCGCACGGCGTAGCGCCGGGTCGGCCGGGCCAGCCAGCTCGACCGGGTCGACCGGGCCGACCGCGCCCAGGGCGCCGCGGACCGCCTCCGCCACCCGCGCCACCTCCCGCTCCGTCAGCGAGGGGTGCACCGGGAGCGAGAGCACCTCGGCCGCCGCCAGGTCCGTCTCCGGCAGCTCCCACCGGCCCCGGAAGGGCGGCAGCCGGTGGATCGGCACCGGGTAGTACACCTCGCTGCCCACCCCCGCCGCCGCCAACTCGCCGCGCAGCCGGTCCCGTCGGCCGCCGAGGACGCGCACGGTGTACTGGTGGTAGACGTGCCGGGCCCCGGCCGCCACCGCCGGGGTGACCAGCCCGGCCGCGCCGAGGCCGGCCAACTCGCGGTCCAGCAGGGCCGCATGGGCGCGTCGCCGCTCGTTGGCGACCGGCAGCCGCCGCAGCTGGACCCGGCCGACGGCCGCGGAGACGTCCGTCATCCGCAGGTTGGCCCCGACGATCTCGTTCCGGTAGCGCTGCTCCATGCCCTGGTTGCGCAGCAGCCGCAGCTTCCGGGCCACCGCCGGGTCGGCCACCGTCACCATGCCGCCCTCCAGGGCGTGCATGTTCTTGGTCGGGTAGAAGCTGAAGCAGCCCGCCGCCCCGAAGGCGCCGGCCGCAGTGGCGCCCAGGGCTGCGCCGTGCGCCTGGCAGGCGTCCTCCACCACGGCCAGTCCGTGCCGCTCCGCCAGCCTCCCCAACCCGCCCATGGCGGCGGGGTGCCCGTACAGGTGGACGGGGAGCAGCGCTGCCGTACGGGGGCCGACGGCGGCGGCCGCGGCGGCCGGGTCCAGGCCGAAGCTCCCGGGCTCGATGTCGGCGAAGACCGGCTCGGCCCCGGCCAGCCGGACGGCGTTGGCGGTGGCGGCGAAGGAGAACGAGGGCACCACCACCTCGTCGCCCGGCCCGATGCCGAGGGCCAGCAGGGCCAGGTGGAGGGCGGAGGTGCCCGAGTTGACGGCCACGCACTCCCGGCCGTCCACCAGCTCCGCGAACTCCCGCTCGAACGCCGCGACCTCGGGCCCCTGGACCACCGAGCCGGAGCGCAGCACGCGCACCGCCGCCGCGATCTCCTCGTCCCCGATCACCGGCCGCGCCACCGGCACCGGCCCCTCCGTGCTGCCGGTCTGCCCCGCCATCCCCGCCCAACTCCTCGTGCCCGTGCGGTACTCCGGGATGTCAACGAGCAGCGACACCCCGGAGTCACGGAATCCACCCTCACGAGTGAACGCACCGCACACCTGATCACCGGGTCAGCCGATCGCCACCTCGGCGTACATCCGCGCGATCACGTCCTCGATGGCCGGCTCGCGCACCGAGAGGTCGACCAGCGGGTACCGCTCCGCGACCGCCGCCACCAGCGGGGCGGCGCTCTGCTCGGCCGGGAAGGCCAGCCACTGCCTCGGCCCCTCGACCTTCACCACCCGGGCTCCGGGCACCGCGATCTCCGGCCCCTCCTCGGCCAGGTCGACCACCAGGGTGCGCTCGCTCTCCGCCGCCGCGTGCAGCCCGTCCAGGCCGCCGTCGTAGACCACCCGCCCGTGGTCGATCACCATCACCCGGCCGCACAGCTGCTCGATGTCGGTCAGGTCGTGGGTGGTGAGCAGGACCGTGGTGCCCCGGTCCCGGTTGACCTCGCGCAGGAACTCGCGGACCCGGGCCTTGCTCACCACGTCCAGCCCGATGGTGGGCTCGTCCAGGTAGAGCACCTGCGGGTCGTGCAGCAGGGCCGCCGCCAGGTCGCCGCGCATCCGCTGGCCGAGCGAGAGCTGGCGCACCGGGGTGTCCAACAGGCTTCCCAGGTCCAGCAGTTCGACGCAGCGTCCGAGGTTCTCCCGGTACCGGGCGTCGGGGATGCGGTAGATCCGCCGGGCCAGCTCGTAGGAGTCGCGCAGCGGCAGGTCCCACCAGAGGGTGGTGCGCTGGCCGAACACCACCCCGATCCGGCGGGCCAGCTGCACCCGCTCCCGGGCGGGCTCGACCCCGGCCACCCGCAGCCGGCCGGCCGTGGGCACCAGGATGCCGGTGAGCATCTTGATGGTGGTGGACTTCCCGGCGCCGTTCGGCCCGATGTAGCCGACGCACTCGCCGGCCTCCACCCGGAAGCTCAGCCCGTCCACCGCGCGGACCGTCCGCTTCTCCCGGCGGAACCGGCCGGCCTTCGCCCGCACGGTGAACTCCCGGCTGACGTCGTCGAGTTCGATCAGAGACATGTGTCCGTACCTCCGTACGCGAGAGTGGTCAGTTGCCGGTGCCGCGGTAGGCCCGCAGCCCGGCCCGCCAGGCCAGCCCGGCGGCCAGCACGCAGAGCAGGGCGGCCACCGGCGAGGCGAAGCGGAAGGCCTCGGGCAGGCCGAGCGGGTCCGGCTTGCCCAGGACGTGCAGCGCGGGCAGCCAGTTGACGAAGGCCAGCGGCAGGCCGAAGACGGTGCCCGCCACCACCTCCTTGGCGAAGACGGTCGGCGGGTACTGCAGCAGGGTGCCGCCGCCGTAGGTGAAGGCGTTCTGGAACTCGCCGGCCTCGCCCCACCAGAACTGCACGGTGGCGAAGCCGATGAAGACGGTGCAGAAGATGACGCTGCCGCAGACGAGCATCACCGCGAGCAGCAGCACCTTGTCCGCCGTCCACCGCACGTCCAGCCGCCCGATCGCCCAGCCCAGCACCGCGGCGGCCTGGATCGGACGGCCGACCCGGCGCAGGGTGAAGCGCTCGGCGCAGAGCTGGGCCAGCACGGCGGCGGGCCTGATCAGCATGGTGTCCAGGGTGCCGGTGCGGATCCGGTCGCCGAGCGCGTCCACGCAGCCGACCAGCAGGTTGGCCGTGCCGAGGGCGAAGCCGGAGGTGCCGTACAGGAAGGCGAGTTCGGCCAGCGACCAGCCGCCGAGCTGCTCGGTGTGCTGGAACATCAGCAGGATCACCACGAAGTCCAGCGCGGTGATCACGGTGCTGGCCACCAGCATCATGGTGAAGGAGGCCCGGTAGGCCATGCTGGCCCGGTTCCACATGGCGGCCACCAGCCACCAGGAGCGCAGCGCCCAGGCGGCCTTGGCGGCGAAGCCCTGGCGGGGGATCAGGAGTTCAGCCACCCTGGACCACCACCTTGCGGGTGGCCAGCAGCTGGACGCCCCGGCCGAGGGCCAGCAGGCCGACGGCCCAGGCGAGCTGGAAGGCCAGGCCGGTGAACAGGGCGGTGCCGGTGCGCCGTTCCAGGATGACGTCGGTGGGGATCTGCACCATGCCGGACCAGGGCAGCACGGTCGCCAGGGTGCCCAGCCAGCCGGGGTAGACCACCACCGGGAGCAGCGCGCCGGAGAAGAACATCGCGACCACCACCATCACCGAGCGGATGCCCTCCGAGTCGTGCAGCCAGAAGCCGGTGAGCGCGACCAGGAAGCGCAGCCCGAAGCTGACCACCACCGCGAGCAGCACCGAGAGCAGGAAGGCGGCCCAGACCAGCGGGCTGACGGGGAGGGCGAAGCCGAAGGCCAGCGCGCCGATCGCGGTGGGCGCCAGGCCCCGGCCGAGCAGCTGGAAACCGGCCCGGCCGAGGTCGGTCGCCAGCCACCAGCCCATGAAGTCCACCGGCCGGTAGAGGTCCACCGCGATGTCGCCGGTGCGGAAGCGCTGCTGGACGTCGTCCTGGAAGCCGCCGCCCCAGACCGCGACGGTCATCAGCAGCGACTGGCTGACCCAGATGTAGGCCACCGCCCGGTCGGCGTCGTAGCCGCCGAGCCCGGGGCGGGCCTGCCAGAGGGCCAGGAAGGTGTAGGCGAGGACGAAGCCGAAGACGGTGTTGGTGAAGACCCCGGCCAGGGTGGCCGCCCGGTAGGTCGAGTAGCGGCGGAACGCCCCGGCCGCCACCCCGAGGTAGAGCCGGGCGGTGCCCGACCGATCCGGAGGGCGGAGCCGCTGTGCGAGCAGCATCATATGTCTCCTTGTCGACTTTTCTGTCCGCACGGGGGCGCGCGGAGGCATGGCGAAGTGCGCGGCAGGAACGCACCCGGGGGCAGACCGGAGCGGCTCCGACCGGCTGGCCCCCGGGGGTGCCGGGAGTCGCGGGCGGAGCTGGTGGTCTGTGCTGGGACCTGCTGCGCTATGGGGTTGTCACCTTTCAACGTACCGCCGGCGCCCGCACCGCGCAGCCGATTTACCGCCGGACCGCCGCCGCGCCGCCCGCCGACCCACCACCCCGCCGGCCCCGCCCCTGCGCATTCCGCCTCGTCAAACCAGCTGATTCACTGTCAAATCGCCCATACTTCCCCCATGGACCAGCAGCCGGAGCGCCGAGACGCCGACGGACCGGCCCCCGACAGCCTGGAGTCGGAGGACCGGGCCGAGGGCTCCCGGCGCGACCGCCGTCGCGCCCGGCGCACGGCCCGCAGGACGCGCCGTCGGGCCCTGCCCTGGTGGCGTCGGCTGGTGCCCACCTGGCGGATGGTGGTCGCCACCCTGCTCACCCTGCTGCTGCTCGGCCTGGCCGGCTTCGTGACGCTCTACCTGATCGTCCCCGTCCCGGACCCGAACACCCGGGCGGTGGCCCAGAGCAACGTCTACTTCTACGCCGACGGCACCACCGAACTGGCCCGCACCGGCTCGGTGAACCGCCAGGACGTGCCGATCCGTCAGATCCCGCTGGACACCCAGCACGCGGTGGTCTCCGCCGAGGACCGCAGCTTCTACCGGAACAAGGGCGTCGACCTGCGCGGGATGGCGCGGGCGGCGTGGAACACCGCCACCGGCAAGGGCACCCAGGGCGGCTCCACCATCACCCAGCAGTACGTCAAGAACTACTACCTGACCCAGGACCAGACCCTGTCCCGCAAGGTCAGGGAGCTCTTCATCGCGCTCAAGGTCGACCAGCGGCAGAGCAAGGACGAGATCCTCCAGGGGTACCTCAACACCAGCTACTTCGGCCGCAACGCCTACGGCATCCAGACCGCCGCCAAGGCCTACTACGGGGTGGACGTCTCCCGGCTGAGCGTCGGTCAGGGCGCCTACCTGGCCGCCCTGTTGCAGGCCCCCAGCGCCTACGACGTGAAGACCGCCACCCCGGTCAACCGCGACCGCGCCCTGACCCGGTGGAACTACGTGCTGGACGGCATGGTCTCGCTCGGCTTCCTGGACGCCGCCGCCCGGGCCGCCACCGCCTTCCCCGAACCGCTGGACCCGCAGCCGGTCACCGGCCTCGGCGGCCAGGCCGGGTACCTGGTGGAGATCGCCGACTCCTACCTCACCGGCAACGACGTGCTGGACGCCGCCACCCTCAAGGCCGGCGGCTGGCGGATCACCACCACCTTCGACAAGGCCCGGCAGGACGCCTTCGTCCAGGCGGTGAAGGACGAGCTGACCAGCGAGCTGGACCCGGCCGCGCGCCCCGGCACCGACACCGACGTCCGGGTCGCCGGGGCCTCGGTGGAGCCGGCCACCGGGAAGCTGGTGGCCGCGTACGGCGGGCCGGACTACGCCAAGCAGCAGTACAACGACGCGCTCCGGCAGGACAACCAGGTCGGCTCCACCTTCAAGCCCTTCGACCTGGCGGCCGGGCTGGAGGGCGGCCGCACCCAGGACGGGCGGCCGATCACCACCCAGACCCTCTACGACGGCTCCACCCGCCGACCGGTGGTCGGCGGCCCGACCGCCTACGCCCCGCCCAACGAGGACGACGTCGACTACGGCTCGATCACCCTGCGGTACGCCATGGTGAAGTCGGTGAACTCGGTCTACGCCCAGGAGGGCGTGGACGCCGGGCTGGCGAAGGTCCGGGACACCGCCGTCCGGCTCGGACTGCCCGCGGCCACCCCCGGCATGGACCCGGCCAACTCCTCGATGACGCTGGGCACCGCCACCCCGAGCGCGGTGGACCTGGCCGCCGCCTACGCCGCGCTCGCCAACCACGGCCAGGCGTACGCCCCGTGGGCGGTGCTGAAGCTGGAGCGCTCCAGCGGCTACACCGACCTGCCCGAACTCCCCGCCCACACCGCCCGGGAGGCGGTCGGCCGGGGCACCGCCGACGCCGTCACCGACGTGCTCCAGGACGTCGTCGCCCCCGGCGGCACCGGCGCCCGGGCCCTCGGGCTGCGCCGCCCGGCGGCCGGCAAGACCGGCACCACCGACAGCAACCGGTCCGCCTGGTTCGCCGGGTACACGCCCGAACTGGCCACCGTGGTCGGCCTGTTCAGGGAGAACCCGGACACCCACGCCAAGGAGTCGCTGGCCGGCACGGCCGGCTACAGCCGGATCAACGGCGGGGCCTTCCCCACCCAGATCTGGACCGCCTACATGACCGGGGCGCTGCGCGGCTCCCCCGTGCGGCAGTTCGACCTCCAGCCCAGCCGGGGCAACGCGCAGCCGTCCGAACCGGCCTCGCCGACGGCCTCCGCGACGGCCTCGGCCACCGCCCCGCCCACCACCTCGCCGACGGCCTCCGCGACGGCCCCGAGCCGGACCCCGGTGGCCCCGCTCTCCCCCTCGTCCCCGCTCTCCCCGTCCCGGCGCCCGGACCGCTCCCCCACCGGCACGCCGTCCGGCAGCGGCTCCGCCACGGCGACCGGCCCGGCGACCGGCCCGGCCGCACCGCCCAGCCGGCTCCCCTCGCAGGGCACCAGCCGGGCACCGGGCCCGGCGGACCAGGAGGCCGCCGCTGCCCGCGCTCCCGAGTCCCCGTCAGGCCCTCAGAGGTAGAGCCCGGTCGAGCCCTCCGCGTCACCGAAACGGACGGCCGCCACCGCGTGCAGGTCGCGCTCGCGCAGCAGCACGTAGGTGGCGCCGCCCACCTCCACCTCCAGCTTGTCCTCCGGGTCGTACAGCACCCGGTCGCCCGGCTCCACCGAGCGCACGCTCTGGCCGACCGCGGCCGCCTCCGCCCAGGTGCAGCGCTTGGACAGCTCGGCGGTGGCCGGGATGAGGATGCCGCCGGTGGAGCGGCGCTCCCCCTCGCTGCCCTCGGTCTTCACCAGCACCCGGTCGTGCAGCATCTTGATCGGCAGCTTCTCGCCCAGACGCTCGTGCCTGGTCTGTTCCCGCTGCTCGTTCAGCTCTTCGTTCACGCCCCCGACGGTACCCGGACACCCGCGCCGGCGTGACGCCGGACCGGCACACGGAGACGGGGCCGGGCCCGATGGGCCCGACCCCGTCCGCCTGCTCCGCGTACTCAGTCGCGTCCGCGACCGCGCCGCCGCACCGCGGCGACCAGCAGCACCACGCCGACGCCGACCAGCGCCGCCGGGACGATCCGGTCCGGACGCGGCTGTCCCTTCTCGTCGGTGAACCGCGCCTTGAGCTGCTCCACCGCACCACTGGCGGCCACGTACGCCCGGCCGGCCTTCTCCTCGACCGCGCCCGCCACCTTGGCCTTGGTCTGGGCGGCGATGGTGCTCGGGTGCACCCGGACCGCCAGCTCGTCCAGGGTCGCCGCGAGCTGGGTGCGGGTGCGCGCGATGTCCGCCTCGATCTGTGCGGTGGACCGCCCCGCGTTCTGCTGTGCTCCGGCCTTGCCCACTCGGGCCACCCCTTCTCACTCGGTCTTGCGCTACGTCAGGTGTCAGTCTGTCAGCTCCCCGCCCGGGCCGCGCAGTGCCACCCACCAACGGAGGTAGGTTGGCCGAGGCACGACCCACGAGCGAGCACGAGGAGAAGCCCCACCATGAGCGAGCGCCTTCAGGCCGGCGACACCGCCCCCGCCTTCACCCTGCCGGACGCCGACGGCAACCAGGTCTCCCTCGCCGACCACCTCGGCCGCAAGGTGATCGTCTACTTCTACCCGGCCGCCCTCACCCCCGGCTGCACCAAGCAGGCCTGCGACTTCACCGACAACCTGGAGGTCTTCGCCGGCTCCGGCTACGACGTGATCGGCATCTCCCCGGACAAGCCGGCCAAGCTCGGCAAGTTCCGCGAGGCCGAGAACCTCAAGGTCACCCTGCTCGCCGACGAGGACCACGCCGTCCTGGAGGCCTACGCCGCCTACGGCGAGAAGGTCAACTACGGCCGCACCTACCAGGGCGTCATCCGGTCCACCGTGATCGTCGACGAGGAGGGCAAGGTCGAGCGCGCCCTCTACAACGTCAAGGCCACCGGCCACGTCGCCAAGCTGCTGCGCGACCTGAAGATCGAGACCGCCTGACCGTCCGTCAGGAACGCGAAGGAGCGGTGGCGGTGCACCCCCCGACCGGGTGCACCGCCACCGCCGTCTGTTACCTCAGCGCCTCAGTTCAGCAGGGGCCGAGGTCGGTCCACACGCCCCACTGACCGGTGGTCGAGGGGTCCTCGTTGGTCGTCCACCACTTGTTCTGGTAGTTGCGACCCTTCCAGGACACCTTGGTGGTGGTGGCGTACACGGCGCCGGCGCTCCAGCTCGGCGCGGTGCAGGTGCCGCCGGTCTGGCTGGCCGAGGGGCTGGCCGAGGCCGACGGGGAGGCCGAGGCGCTCGGGCTGGCCGAGGCGGACGGCGAGGCCGACGCGCTCGGGGAGGCCGAGGTGCTCGGCGAGGTGGACGGCGAGGGCGAGGTGGTCGCGCCGCCGCTGCCGCGGGTCAGGTCCACGGCCAGGCCGTAGAGGGTGCCGCCGACGTTCACGGTCCAGTTGCCGGGGGTCGAGACCGGCAGGTAGTAGGTGAAGTCCATGGTGAGCGAGGCGCCCGGGGCCAGCGACTGCCAGGACGGCAGCTTGACCGAGGCCCGGTTGTAGATGCCCTTCAGGCCGCCGACGTTGTTGCCGGTGTGGTCCTGACGGATCGTGGTGAGGCCGAAGCCTGAGGAGTCCTTGGCGTTGCCCGGGGCCGAGCTCGAGTAGTCGAACTGGAACTCGGTACCGCCCGGCAGGGTCACCGTGGAGTTGTTGGTGATCTGCAGCTTCGGGCTGATCGGGTAGTTCGAGTCGCCCAGCGCGAAGTTGTTGAACTGGATGTCGATCGGCAGGGTCTGCTTCGGCAGCGCGATGGTGGAGCGGGTCGCGCCGTAGCCGGAGGCGGCCTTGAACTTGTCGTACATCAGCGAGGTCAGGGTCGAGCCCGGGACGTACTGGTTCTTCGCGGCGTCCCACTTGTAGTCGCCCGCGAGCTCCCAGATCATCGCGCCGCCGATGCCGTTGTTCACGACGTAGTCGGCCTTGGCGCCGACCGACTGCTCGTCCTCGGTGGAGAGGAAGACCTTCTTCTGCGCGTTCCACAGCCACGGCGCGACCAGGGTCGAGTCGTAGTTGCGGGTGTAGGTGCCCTGGAGCGCGGTGTCGGTCAGGCCGTACTTGGAGAGGTAGTCGGGCAGGATGCCCTTCTCCAGGTTCTTGGCGTGCCACATCGGGTTGGAGCCCGCCGGGGACTCGACCCCGTTGGTGTCCTTGTCGTTCCAGAGGTTGTCGATGCCGACCGCGCCGTCACCACAGGTGGTCAGGCCGGAGCCCGCCGGGCAGGTGTTGGTCGAGGCGGTGCCCCAGAGACCGTTGGTGCCGCCGGTGACGTTCTTGAAGCCGCGGGTGTAGTACGGGAGGCCGACGTTGATCCGGCCGGCCGTCATCGCACCGCGGAAGTAGTGGTACGCCCAGTCGGTGTTGAGGTAGCCGATGCCGCCGTACTGCGAGGTGCCGTACACGTTGGCGGCGGCCAGCTCGGCGTCCTTGCCGTCGTCGAACAGCGAGGCGTTCGGGCCGACGTACTTGTTCCAGGCGCCGTGCAGGTCGTACGACATGATGTTGACGTAGTCCAGGTACTTCGCCATCTGGTACGTCTCCATGCCGCGGAGCAGGTACCCGGAGGACGGAGCGGCGACGGTCAGCATGTAGTGCTTGCCGTCGGCGGCGCCGGCCCGGTCCAGCTTCTCGCGCATGGTCTTCAGCAGGGCGTCGAAGGCCTTGACCAGCGAGCCGCGCTTGGCGTTCGCGGTGGTCCAGTCGAGCGGGTTGCCCGCGTCCTTCATCGAGGTGGCGTACTCGTAGTCGATGTCGACGCCGTTGAAGCCGTACTTCTTGATGAAGTCGACCGAGGAGTCCGCGAAGGTGTTGATGCCGGCCTGGTTGACCGAGCCGTCCGCGTTGACCGTGGTCGAGTAGAAGCCGCCCGAGTTGACGCGCTTGCCGTCGGCACCGAAGTAGCCGCCGGTCTCGGCCCAACCACCCACCGAGATCAGGGTCTTGACGTTCGGGTACTGCTTCTTGTACTTGGTCAGCAGGTTGAAGTGACCCTTGTACGGAAGCGTCGGGTCCATCTCCGCGCCGGCCACGCCGGGGAAGGTGATGCCGGTCGCCTCGTTGGTCGGGGTGTCGTCACCGACCGAGAGCTTGTTGCTGCCGTCGATGTGGCCGAAGGCGTAGTTGATGTGGGTGACCTTGTCCCACGGGACGTTGTTCACCAGGTAGGCGGGCGTGCCGTCCTTGCCGGTGCGCCAGCCGGTGAAGTAGCCGATGATGCGGCGCTGGTGGTCCGCGCCCATCTTCTCGCGGCCCTCGGTGTCGTAGACGCTGCAGTACGGGACGTCCACGCCGGGCGTGGTGTACATCCCGTCGGGGCGACAGGACTGGTTGTCGACGGCGGCGGCGGCCTGCGAGGGCGCGGTGCCGAGCGTGGCGACGAGCAGACCGGCCATGGCGGCGGCGGCAGAGGTGGCGAAGGCCACGCGCTTGCCGGACGTCCGACGGCCCGCAGCGGTGGGACGCTGCTCCGTCGTGGATCGGATCAACACTCGTTCCTCCAGGGGGAGAGTGCCGGCGCGCGCTGTGGGAACGCACGCTGTGGGGGAATTGCCGAGAAGCTATGTGGTCTGAACCACACAGGTCAATAGGTCTGTACCAATCGACGAAGAACCGAGACCTGAACCGTCAGGTGATCCTCATCACCCGTTCATCTTCCGTATGCGCGCGACCCCTTGGCCCCAGTGGTGCTTCGCATCCGGTGGCGTTCCGGGCCCGCCGTGCCACCGCTGCGGCATCGAGACGATCACGGTGACCCGGCCGGGCCCCGGGGTGCCGCCGTGGCCGGATCCGGCAGCGCCGACGGGCCGCCCCGGCGCACGCCCGGCGGGTACCGGCCGGAAGGCGGGTGCCGGGCGGCCGACCGGCCAAGTAGCATGGCGACGAAGCACCCTGCGGCCTTGGCGGAACGGCAGACGCGCTGGCTTTAGGTGCCCGTGAGGGAGACCTCGTGAGGGTTCGAATCCCTCAGGCCGCACAACGGGGAAGGCCCCCGCCTCCGAACCACTCGGAGGCGGGGGCCTTCTCACGTCGCGTCAGAGGGCGGCGCGGGCCTGACGGCGCTTCAGCCGAGCAGCTCCCGGACCACCGGCGCGAGTCCGCGGAAGGCCTGGCCCCGGTGGCTGATGGCGTTCTTCTCGTCCGGGGTGAGCTCGGCGCAGGTCCGGGTCTCGCCCAGCGGCTGGAGCACCGGGTCGTAGCCGAAGCCGCCGCTGCCGGCCGGCTCGGTGCGCAGCGTGCCGAGCAGCCGGCCCTCCACCACCCGCTCGGTGCCGTCCGGCAGGGCCAGCGCCGCCGCGCAGGCGAAGTGCGCGCCGCGGTGCGGCTCGGCGATGTCGGAGAGCTGGGCCAGCAGCAGGTCGAGGTTGGCCCGGTCGTCGCCGTGCTTCCCGGCCCAGCGGGCCGAGAAGATCCCGGGCGCGCCGTTCAGCACGTCCACGCAGAGCCCGGAGTCGTCGGCGACGGCGGGCAGGCCGGTGGCGCGCGCCAGCGCGTGCGCCTTCAGCAGGGCGTTCTCCGCGAAGGTCACGCCGGTCTCCCGGACGTCCGGGATCTCCGGGTAGGCGTCGGCCCCGACCAGCTCCACGTCGAGGCCGGCCGCACCGAGGATGTCGCGCAGCTCGGTCACCTTGTGCCGGTTCCGGGTGGCGAGGACGAGTCGTCGGGTAGTCATGCGGCCAGCCTAGGGTCTGGGAGGGACCCCGGGGCCCGCCGACCCGTCCTCGACGGAGCGTCAGCCGGTGCAGACCTTGGTGAGGTTGGCGGCGGCGTCGCCGAGCGGCTTGAGGTCGGGGACCTGCTTGCCGTTCGCCGCCTGCTGGAGCTTCTCGACCTGGGTCTGGAGGTCGGTGACCGCCTTGGCCACGTCGGTGTCGCTGGAGTTGCGGCCCAGCTGGTCCAGGTCGGTCTTGAGCTTCTGCAGCGCCTGGCCGGCCGCCTGCGGGTCGTTCTGGGCGTTCCCGAAGGCGCTGCTCACGTTGGCGATGTCGGTGCTGACGGTCACCGCGGTGTTGCCGCAGTCCAGCGCCTTCTGCGCGGCCGAGCAGCCCACCGCGAGCGGCAGCACCAGGGCGAGCGCGGCGACGGACAGGACGGTGGAGCGGTGGGTGCGGAACGGCATCGGGTCCTCCGGTCGGGTGGGCGGGCACCGGGGAGGACGAGTGACGGCCCTCCCCGGTTCCCGGACCGGTCCGCTCCGCGGGTCCCGACGCACGGTCAGGCCTGGAGCGACTCCAGCGCCTTCTTCTGGACCTCGTCCAGCTCGGCGCAGCCCAGGGTGCCCAGGTCGAGCAGCTGGTCCAGCAGCGCGCGGTCGAAGGGCGCGCCCTCGGCGGTGCCCTGGACCTCGACGAAGCGGCCGTCGGAGGTGCAGACGATGTTCATGTCGGTCTCGGCCCGGACGTCCTCCTCGTAGCGGAGGTCGAGCATCGGGACGCCGTCGATGATGCCGACGCTGACGGCGCTGACGCCGCCGGTGATCGGCTGGCCCTTGGCGCGCAGCAGCTTCTTCTCGCGGGCCCAGGAGACGGCGTCCACCAGGGCGACGTAGGCCCCGGTGATGGCGGCGGTGCGGGTGCCGCCGTCGGCCTGGAGCACGTCGCAGTCGAGCACGATGGTGTTCTCGGCCAGCGCGCGGTGGTCGATCACGGCGCGCAGCGAACGGCCGATCAGCCGGCTGATCTCGTGGGTGCGGCCGCCGATCTTGCCGCGGACCGACTCGCGGTCGCCGCGGGTGTTGGTGGCCCGGGGCAGCATGGCGTACTCGGCGGTGACCCAGCCCTCGCCGCTGCCCTTGCGCCAGCGCGGCACGCCCTCGGTGACGCTGGCGGTGCAGAGCACCTTGGTGTCCCCGTAGGAGACCAGGACGGAGCCTTCGGCGTGCTTGCTCCATCCGCGTTCGATGGTGACCGGGCGGAGCTGATCGGGCGTGCGGCCGTCGATGCGAGACATGGCCCCGAGCCTATCCGCTGCGGGCGCCCCACCCGGAAACGCTGAGGCCCGTCGACCCCCTGACGGGGTGACGGGCCGGAGCGGTGATCGGAGACCTGAGGGGGTCTCAGCTCACATCATGTCCTCGATGTCGGCGGCGATCGGGTCGGCGTCGGTGCCGATGACGACCTGGATCGCGGTGCCCATCTTGACGACGCCGTGGGCGCCGGCGGCCTTCAGCGCGGCCTCGTCGACCAGGGAGGAGTCCTTGACCTCGGTGCGGAGGCGGGTGATGCAGCCCTCGACCTCTTCGATGTTGTCGATCCCGCCGAGACCGGCGACGATCTTCTCAGCCTTGCTGGCCATGTCCTTCTCCCTCTGTCTCGGCCCCCGGCGGCTGTGCCCGGAGCCGTACCGCTCGGTGCTGGTGGCAGTGGCCGGAAAGTGACGCGGGCTCAGATGCCGCGCCCATGACGGCACCCGGACAGCATCGCCCGATTCCGACCGACTTGTCACGTTAGTCCACTTTTGGCCGAGCACGACGCGCGCGCCGCCGATGATCACCCGAGGATGACGATCAGTGGGAACTCGGACCCGTCGGACCCGCAGTGCCAGAAGTGGTCTACACCAATATTAGGTGCACTTCGGACAACGCGCCGACGCCCTCCGGTGTTCCTGCCCGGACCGGTTCGGCACTCGGAGGACGATGATGAGTTCGGCAGGCGCGGCAGTTCCGCAGAAACAGTGGTGGCACGGCCTGTACGGCGGCCTCCAGAAGATGGGCCGCAGCCTCCAGCTCCCGGTGGCCGTGCTCCCCGCCGCCGGCCTGCTCAACCGGATCGGCCAGCCCGACGTGTTCGGCGCCGACGGCCTCGGCTGGGACAACGTGGCCAAGGTCTTCGCGTCCGCCGGCGGCGCGCTGCTCAGCTCCACCCTCGGCCTGCCGCTGCTGTTCTGCATCGGCGTGGCGATCGGCATGGCGAAGAAGGCCGACGGTTCCACCGCGCTGGCCGCGGTGGTCGGCTTCCTGGTCTACTTCAACGTCCTCGCCGCCTTCCCCGAGGACTGCACCGGCGCGGCCAAGCTGGTCGGCAACCAGTGCGTGGACTACGCCGCCCAGAAGTCGTCCAACGCGGTCTACCAGAACCCCGGCGTGCTGGGCGGCATCGCGATCGGTCTGATGTCGGCCTGGCTCTGGGTCCGCTACCACCGGGTCAAGCTGGTCGACTGGCTCGGCTTCTTCAACGGCCGCCGCCTGGTCCCGATGATCACCGCCGTGATGGGCCTCGCCTTCGCCTGCCTCTGCCTCTGGGTCTGGCCGCCGATCGGCGACGCGCTCAACTCCTTCTCCGAGTGGCTCTCCGACCTGGACGCGGTGGGCTCCGGCATCTTCGGCCTCGCCAACCGCGCCCTGCTGCTGATCGGCATGCACCAGCTGCTGAACACCTTCCTCTGGTTCCAGTTCGGCTCCTTCACCAAGCCGGACGGCACCGTGGTGAACGGCGACATCAACCGCTTCCTGGCGGGCGACCCGACGGCCGGTCAGTTCACCTCCGGCTTCTTCCCCATCATGATGTTCGCCCTCCCGGCAGCCGCCCTGGCCATCGCGCACTGCGCCAAGCCGCACCGCCGCAAGGAGATCACCGGCCTGATGCTCTCGGTCGGCCTGACCTCCTTCGTCACCGGCGTCACCGAGCCGCTGGAGTACTCCTTCGCCTACATCGCCCCGGCGCTGTACGCCCTGCACGCGATCCTCACCGGCGTCTCGATGGCGGTCACCTGGGGCCTCGGCGTGCACGACGGCTTCTCCTTCTCGGCCGGCCTGATCGACTACGTCATCAACTGGAGCCTGGCCACCAAGCCCTGGATGATCATCCCGATCGGACTCTGCTTCGCGGTGGTCTACTACGTGGTCTTCCGCTTCGTCATCATCAAGTTCGACCTCAAGACCCCCGGACGCGAGGACGAGGACGAGGTCGAGGACGTCACCAAGGCCTGACCCTCCGTCAATCCGCCCGAAAGGCCCTCGGACCCACCGGTCCGGGGGCCTTTCGGCATGCCGGAGAAGGGACCAAGTGCCCTGGCGGAATTCACGCCGGAATTGGCAAAACCAGAAGTGTCGCAGTTATTTCCTCCGGACTTAAACGGCGTGTTAGAAAAGCTTTCGCACCCCACTGGTGTAGACCAATCGGCCGATCACCGATCGGTGCGCAACGCCGCCCACCGCCCGAAGGACAGCCCATGAGCACGACCGCCGCCGCACCGGCGAAGAGGCCCGGAGCCGGCCTCCTGCAAGGTCTCCAGAAGATCGGACGCAGCCTCCAGCTCCCGGTCGCCGTACTGCCGGCCGCCGGCATCCTGCTCCGCCTCGGCCAGGACGACGTCTTCGGCAAGGACGGCCTCGGCTGGGGCAAGGTGGCCACGGTCTTCGCGACCGCGGGCGACGCCGTCTTCGCCAACCTGCCGCTGCTGTTCTGCGTCGGCGTGGCGATCGGCTACGCCAAGAAGGCGGACGGCTCCACCGCACTCGCCGCCCTGGTCGGCTACCTGGTGTTCCACAACGTCCTGACGGCCTTTCCGATGGCCGGCACCGTCACCGAGGCGCTGCCCAAGGGATCACCACAGAACCCCGGGGTGTTCGGCGGCATCGTGATCGGCCTGCTGAGCGCGATCCTGTGGCAGAAGTACCACCGCACCAAGCTGGTCGACTGGCTCGGCTTCTTCAACGGCCGCCGCCTGGTCCCGATCATCATGGCCTTCGTCGGCACCCTGGTCGGCGTGGTGGTCGGCCTGGCCTGGGGCCCGATCGGCACCGGCCTGACCAACGCGAGCGACTGGCTGGTCGGCCTCGGATCGGCGGGCGCCGGAATCTACGGCGTGGCCAACCGGATGCTGATCCCGATCGGCATGCACCAGTTCCTCAACACCTTCTTCCAGCAGCAGGTCGGCAGCTTCACCGACGCCTCCGGCCACACCTGGGTCGGCGACATCCCGCGCTTCTTCCACGGTGACCCGACGGCGGGTCAGTTCATGTCCGGCTTCTTCCCGATCATGATGTTCGGCCTCCCGGCCGCCGCCATCGCCATCGCGCACTGCGCCCGCCCGGAACGCCGCAAGGCCGTGATGGGCATGATGGTCTCGGTCGCGCTGACCAGCTTCATCACCGGCGTCACCGAGCCGATCGAGTTCTCCTTCATGTTCATCGCCCCGGTGCTGTACGTGATCCACGCACTGCTCACCGGCCTCTCGATGGCGCTCACCTGGGCACTCGGGGTGCACGACGGCTTCAGCTTCTCGGCCGGCCTGATCGACTACGCGCTGAACTGGAACCTCGCCACCAAGCCCTGGATGATCATCCCGATCGGACTCTGCTTCGCGGCGCTCTACTACGGGCTCTTCCGCTTCGCGATCACCAAGTTCAACCTCACCACCCCGGGCCGCGAGCCCGAGGACGAGATCGAGGACATCACCAAGGACTGACACCCCCTCAGCCCGCGGCCCGCTCCCGGTGGAACCCCCACCCGGAGCGGGCCTTTTTGTTGCGCAACTCGCCAAAATCGCGATTACGGCGGGTAACCATGATCACCAATCCAAAAGAAGGTTTCGATTTCATAGCGCTTCCCACCTGCGCGGCACCCGGGGGTACCGAGGCTCCTCCGCCCGTGCTAGAAAACTGGTCTACACCACTAGTGGTGTAGACCAGTTCGCGGTTCGGCCCCCGATGCACCGCCCCCGACCGACCCGCCCTGACGTTGAGGAACCACCCCCATGACCACGACAGCAACGGCGCCGTCCCCGGCCAAGAAGGCCGGCCAGAGCCTGCTCCAGGGCCTGCAGAAGATCGGCCGCAGCCTCCAGCTCCCGATCGCCGTCCTCCCGGCCGCGGGTCTGCTGCTCCGCCTCGGCCAGGACGACGTGTTCGGCAAGGACGGCCTCGGCTGGGGCAAGGTCGCCGCCGTCTTCCTGACCGCCGGTGACGCCGTCTTCGCCAACCTGCCGCTGCTGTTCGCGGTGGGCATCGCGATCGGCTTCGCGAAGAAGGCCGACGGCTCCACCGCGCTCGCCGCGCTGGTCGGCTTCCTGGTCTACAAGAACGTGCTCACCGCGTTCCCGATCACCGAGGGCCACATCGCCGACGGCAAGTGGGTCGCCCCCACCTACCAGAACCCGGGCGTGCTCGGCGGCATCGTGATCGGCCTGCTGAGCGCGATCCTGTGGCAGAAGTACCACCGCACCAAGCTGGTCGACTGGCTCGGCTTCTTCAACGGCCGCCGCCTGGTCCCGATCATCATGGCCTTCGTCGGCACCGCCGTCGGTGTGTTCTTCGCGCTCTGCTGGGGCCCGATCGGCGACGCGATCGCCAGCCTGAACGACACCCTGATCGGTGCGGGCGCGCTCGGCGCCGGCGCCTTCGGCCTGATCAACCGCGGTCTGCTGCCGGTCGGCATGCACCAGTTCGTCAACTCGTACGCCTGGTTCCAGACCGGTGACTACACCAAGGCCGACGGCACCGTCGTGCACGGTGACATCACCCGCTTCTTCGCCGGCGACCCGACGGCCGGTCAGTTCACCTCCGGCTTCTTCCCGATCATGATGTTCGCGCTGCCCGCCGCCGCGCTGGCCATCGCGCACGCCGCCAAGCCCGAGCGCCGCGCCGCCGTGATGGGCATGATGATGTCGCTCGCGCTGACCTCCTTCGTCACCGGTGTGACCGAGCCGATCGAGTTCGCCTTCGTCTTCATCGCCCCCGCGCTGTACGTGATCCACGCCGTGCTGACCGCCGTCTCGATGGCCGTCACCTGGGCGCTCGGCGTGAAGGTCGGTTTCACCTTCTCCGCCGGTCTGATCGACTTCGGCCTGGCCTACTCCAAGGCCAGCTCGCCGCTGCTGATCATCCCGATCGGCCTGGTCTTCGCGGCCCTCTACTACGTCCTGTTCCGCTGGGCGATCGTGAAGTTCGACCTCAAGACCCCCGGTCGCGAGGACGACGCCGAGATCGAGGACATCACCAAGGCCTGATCCGGCCCCCGCTCCACCCCACCGACCCCGACCGGCAACTGCCGGTCGGGGTCGGTGCGTTGTGGACGGAGGTTGACGGGCCGCCAGGACCGCTGGTCCACTGGGGGCATGCGCGCCTCGTGCTTCCTGGTGACCCGCGACCACATCGACTTCGGTCGCGTGTGGTCGGCGGCGTGTCGTCGCTGCGGTTGATCCCAGCCCAGACACGACACCACCTCCGGAAGGCCGAGGCCCCGCCGTGCCCCACTCCCTGCTGCTCTCCTCCGGTCTGGACGGCCCCGGGCCGCTGACCGCCGCGCACTACACCGAACTCGCCCTGCTCGCCGAGCGCGGCGGGCTGGACTTCGTCACCCTAGACGACTCGCTCGCCCCCGGCTCCAACCTGCTGGACGCCCTCGCGGTGTTCGCCCGGGTCGCCCCCGCCACCTCGCGGATCGGGCTCGTCCCGACCGTCACCACCACCCACACCGAGCCCTTCCACACCTCGCTCGCGGTGAACACCCTGGACTGGGTGAGCGAGGGCCGGGCCGGCTGGCTGGTCGACGTCTCGGCCACCGAGGAGGAGGCCCGGGCCTTCGGCCGCCGGGCGGTGCTGCCCGTCGAGGAGCTGTGGCAGGAGGCCGCCGACGCCGTCGAGGTGGCCGCCCGGCTCTGGGACAGCTGGGAGGACGACGCGGAGATCCGTGACCTGGCCACCGGCCGCTTCGTCGACCGGGAGAAGCTGCACTACGCGGACTTCGAGGGCCGGTGGTTCTCGGTCAAGGGCCCCTCGATCACCCCGCGCCCGCCGCAGGGCCGCCCGGTGGTGGCGGTCCGGCTCGACCACCAGGAGACCGGCGCCCGGCGGGAGTTGGCGCTCCACCAGGCCGACCTGGTACTGCTGGACGCCCCCTCCCCGCAGACCGCCGCCACCGCCCGGGCCGCGCTGCGGACCGCCGCCGGGCGCGAGCTGCTGGTGCTGGCCCGGGTCTCCCCCGGCGTCCGCCCGGCCGACTGGGCCGGCGCGGTGGACGGCCTGCACCTGGTGCCCCGTCATCTGCCCGCCGACCTGCGGGAGTTCATCGACGCCACGGCGGCCGGCAGCGGCCGCGGCGGGACCCTGCGGGACCGGCTCGGCCTGGCCCGTCCGGTCTCCCGCTACGCCGCCGTGGCCGGAGCCGCCCGATGAGCCGGACGCAGAAGAAGCAGGTGCACCTCGCCGCGCACTTCCCCGGCGTCAACAACACCACCGTCTGGGCCGATCCGGCCTCCCGGAGCCAGATCGAGTTCAGCTCCTTCCACGAGCTGGCCCGCACCGCCGAGCGCGGCCTGTTCGACTTCTTCTTCCTCGCCGAGGGTCTGCGGCTGCGCGAGGTGAACGGCCGCATCCACGACCTGGACGTGCTCGGCCGCCCCGAGTCGATCACCGTGCTGAACGCGCTGGCCGCCGTCACCACCCACCTCGGTCTGGCCGCCACGGTCAGCGCCACCTTCAACGAGCCGTACGAACTCGCCCGTCGGCTGGCCTCCCTGGACTTCCTCTCGGACGGCCGGGCGGCCTGGAACGTGGTCACCTCCAACGACGCCTTCACCGGCGCGAACTTCCGCCGGGGCGGCTACCTGGACCACGCCGACCGGTACCGGCGGGCCGAGGAGTTCGTCCAGCTGGCCTCGGAGTTCTGGGCCTCGGACGGCAGGGCGGTGCTCCACTCCGGGCCGCAGTTCACCGTCGAGGGCGCAGGGCCGCTGCCGCCCTCGCCGCAGGGGCGGCCGGTGATCATCCAGGCCGGGGACTCGGACGAGGGGCGGGAGTTCGCCGCCGCCCACGCCGACGTGGTGTTCAGCCGGCACTCCACCCCGGAGGCCGGCCGGGCCTTCCACGCCGACGTGAAGCGGCGGCTGGCGGCGTACGGGCGGCGGCCGGAGCAGCTGAAGATCATGCCGGGGGTGACCTTCGTGCTCGGCTCCACCGAGGCGGAGGCCGCCGAGCGCTCGGCGCTGATCCGCCGTCAGCAGGTCGGCCCGCGCACCGCGCTGGCCCACCTGGAGCAGATCTGGGGCCTCGACCTCTCCGACCACGACCCGGACGGCCCGCTCCCGGCCGCCGACCCGGTGATCGGCTCCGCCCTCGTCCAGGGCCGCACCCGGCTCGGCTATCCGCTCGAACTCGCGGCCCGTTACCGGAAGCTGGCCACCGAGAAGGGGCTCAGCTCGCGCGAGGTGGTGATCGAGCTGAGCGGCCGCCACTCCTTCGTCGGCACGCCGGAGTCGGTGGCCGCGGCCCTGGACGAGCACGTCCAGCGCGACGCGGCGGACGGCTTCATCCTGATCCCGCACCTGACGCCGGGCGGGCTGGACGACTTCGTCGAGCACGTGGTGCCGCTGCTCCAGCGGCGCGGCGTGCACCGCACCGAGTATCCGGTGGGGACGCTGCGGGAGCGGCTGACCGGCAGCCCCTGACCCCCGCCGGGCGCCCGGCGCCGTCAGAGCTGGTAGACGGCGCCGGGGCGGGCCACCTCGACCGGTCCGGCGAAGGCGGCCTGGGCGTCCCGGCGGTTGACCTCGGGGTCGGTCCACGGCGGGATGTGGGTGAGCACCAGCCGGCCGACCCCGGCGGCGGCCGCGTGCTGCCCGGCCTCGCGGCCGTTCAGGTGGACCGCCGCGAAGGTCTCCTTGCCGTCCGTGTAGGCCGCCTCGCAGAGGAACAGCTCGGTGCCCCGGGCGAGTTCGACCAGCTCCGGGCACTCGCCGGTGTCCCCGGAGTAGACCAGGCTGCGGCCCTCGTGCTCGATCCGGAAGGCGAAGGCCTCCACCGGGTGGTTCACCCGGGCCACCGTGATCCGCAGCGGGCCGAGCTCGAAGCTGCCCTCGGCGAGCGTGTGGAAGTCGAACACCTCGGTCATGCCCGGCTGTTCGGGCATGTCGTAGGCGCGGGCCAGCCGCTCGGCGGTGCCGGTCGGGCCGTACACCGGCACCGGGTCCGGGCAGCCCTCCATGCGGTAGTTGCGGGCCACCCAGTAGGCGCAGAGGTCGATGCAGTGATCGGCGTGCAGGTGGCTGAGCAGGATGGCGTCGATCTCGTAGAGCCCGGCGTACTTCTGCAGCGCGCCGAGCGCGCCGTTGCCGAGGTCCAGCAGGACCCGGTAGCCGTCGGCCTCGACCAGGTAACTGGAGCAGGGGGACTCGGCCGAGGGGAAGCTCCCCGAGCACCCCACCACGGTCAGTTTCATGCCGAGCCCCTCCACCCCGTCTGGTCATGGTCCGAGCCCCGGACGCCCACCGACTGGCGGTGGCCGGGCTGCCTGACGAGAGTAAGGGCCGGACGTCACTTTGCCCCCGTCCCCGTGCCGTGCTGTGGCTGATGTCACCAGAACGGGCCGCCGACGGCGGACGGGGCGTCACCGGTTCCCCGGGCGGTTGCGGGCCCAGGCCCGGATGGTCTCCGCGAACCAGCGCGGGTGGCCGCTGCCGTCCACCACGTCCGGGTCGGGCAGCAGGCCGTGGCGGCGGTAGTTGCGGACCGTGTCGGGCTGGACGTTGATGTGCCGGGCGATCTCCGAGTAGGACCACAACTCGCGGCTGCAAAAGGACATCTGGGCCACCTTCAGGTGCGGGTGATCTTCCGTGGTCAGCTTTTCCGGCCCAACGAGAATCTTTAGGGCGGAACGGACTCCGTGGTCGTTCCGTGACGAATCGGCAGCACCGAACGGATAAATCCCCGAGTGTCACGACGCTCCGGGCCCTCCGGGGTACGGTCTCCGGATGGACAAGGTGCTGATCACACTGCTGGTGGTGGCCGCGCTCGCGGTCGTGCTGTGGCTGCTGCGCAGGCGCGCCACCCCGGCGCCCGCACCCCGCCGCACGCCCTCCGGCCCGGTCCGCACCACCGGCCGCCCGGCACCGCAGGAGATCTGGTGGGCCGAGGTCCCGTTCGAGGACGGGCCCGGGGCCAAGGACCGCCCCTGCCTGGTGCTCGGCGTGAACCGCCGCACCGCCACGGTCGTGAAGATCACCAGCAAGCACCACGCCGGCCGCCCCGGTGTGCTCCCGCTGCCGCCCGGCTCGGTCGGCGACCGCCAGGGCCGGGCCAGCTGGCTGGAGACCGACGAGCTCCGCGAGGTGCCGGTGACCGCCTTCCGCCGCAGGGTCGGCAAGGTCGACGGACAGACCTGGTCCCGGGTGCAGCGCGCCCTGCGCTAGAACCGCGGAAGGCGCACTCCCCCGCTGGGGAGTGCGCCTTCCGGCGGTGCGTCCGACCGGGCGTCAGGCCCAGAGCTGGCCCTGCAAGGCCTCGACCGCGGCCTCGGTGGTCTCGGCGGTGTAGATGCCGGTGGAGAGGTACTTCCAGCCGCCGTCGGCGACCACGAACACCACGTCCGCCCGCTCGCCGGCCTGGGCGGCCTTGCGGCCGACGCCGATCGCGGCGTGCAGGATGGCGCCGGTGGAGACGCCGGCGAAGATGCCCTCCTGCTGGAGCAGCTCCCGGGTGCGGCGCACCGCGTCCTCGGAGGTCACCGAGTACCGGGTGGTGAGCACCTCGGCGTCGTACAGCTCCGGGACGAAGCCCTCGTCCAGGTTGCGCAGCCCGTAGACCAGGTCGTCGTAGCGCGGCTCGGCCGCCACCACCTGGACGCCGGGGACCTTCTCGCGCAGGTACCGGCCGACGCCCATCAGGGTGCCGGTGGTGCCCAGGCCCGCCACGAAGTGGGTGACGGTCGGCAGGTCGGCGAGGATCTCCGGGCCGGTGCCGGCGTAGTGCGCACCGGCGTTGTCCGGGTTGCCGTACTGGTAGAGCATCACCCAGTCGGGGTGCTCGGCGGCGATCTCCTTGGCGATCCGGACGGCGGTGTTGGAGCCGCCGGCCGCCGGGGAGGCGATGATCTCCGCGCCCCACATCCGGAGCAGCTCGCGGCGCTCCTCGCTGGTGTTCTCCGGCATCACGCAGACCATCCGGTAGCCCTTGAGCTTGGCCGCCATGGCGAGCGAGATGCCGGTGTTGCCGCTGGTGGGCTCCAGGATGGTGCAGCCGGGGGTGAGCAGCCCCGCGGCCTCGGCCCGCTCGATCATGTGCAGGGCCGGCCGGTCCTTGATCGATCCGGTCGGGTTGCGGTCCTCCAGCTTGGCCCAGAGGGTCACCTGCCCCTCCCCGTTGCCGGGCACGGCGGCGGAGATGCGGGGCAGGCGGACCAACGGGGTGTTGCCGACGGCTTCGAGCGGGCTGTCGTACCTCATCAGACCGAGCCACCGGCCACGGCGGGGAGGATGGTGACGCTGTCGCCGTCGTTCAGGCCGGTCTCGATGCCGTCCAGGAAGCGGACGTCCTCGTCGTTCAGGTAGACGTTCACGAAGCGGCGCAGCTCGCCGTTGTCCAGCAGGCGGGCGGCGATGCCCGGGTGGCGGACGTCCAGGTCGGCGAAGAGCTCGCCGAGGCTGGCACCGGCACCCTCGACGGACTTGGCGCCGTCGGTGTAGGTGCGGAGGATGGTCGGGATGCGGACCTCGATGGCCATGACTGCGCTCCTGTGGAGGTGGGTTCGGGGTGGGCCGCAGGGGCGCGGCAGGGCGGTGCGATCCCCGTACGGGGCAAGGCGGTTGGCCGGGCTCAGCGAGCGGCGGCGGGGCCGGGACAGATCGCGCTGGCGAGCCGGCACAGGTCGACGTGCAGGCGCGCGACAAGGCGGGTGCCCTGGGCCTGGTTGCTCACATCGACGGAACGCATGGGCTCATCGTATAGATTCCCCGCCCCGCTCCGACATCCACGTCTCGCCATCCGGATGAATGTGTGTCACATCCCGGGACAGGCCGAGGGCCCGCCGCGCACCGGCGGGGTGCTGCGACGGGCCCTTCGGCCCTGCTCAGTAGGCCTCGACGAGCACCACGGGCTCCTCGGTGATGACCCCGTCGACGATCCGGAAGGAACGGAACTGGAACGGGTCGCCCGGCTCGGTGCCCTCGGCGGTGGAGACCAGCACGTAGTGGGCGTTCGGCTCGGAGGCGTAGCTCACGTCGGTGCGGGAGGGGTAGGCCTCGGTGGCGGTGTGGGAGTGGTAGACCACCACCGGCTCCTCGTCCCGGTCGTCCATCTCCCGGTAGAGCTTGAGCAGGTCCCCGGAGTCGAACTCGTAGAAGGTGGGCGAGCGGGCGGCGTTGAGCATCGGGACGAACCGCTCCGGGCGGTCGGTGCCGGCCGGGCCGGCGACCACGCCGCACGCCTCGTCCGGGTGGTCCGCGCGGGAGTGGGCGACGATCGCGTCGTGCAGCTCTCGGGTGATGGTCAGCATCCGGTCAGGATAGCCACGGCCCCCGCCCGCGCCCGCCGTCCGTCTCAGTCGCCGGACCTCGCGTGGACGTGGTCGTGGTCGTGCCCGGTGGTGGCCCCGGGGTTGCGCCGCTTGAGGGCCTGGTAGCCGAGGACCAGCAGCAGGGCCCAGACCGGGAAGACGTAGAGCGAGATGCGGCTGTCCTCGTCGATCGCGATGAGCACCACGACCAGCACCAGGAAGGCCAGCGAGGCCCAGCTGGCGATCACCCCGCCGGGTGCCTTGAAGGTGGGCGGCGGCAGGTGGCCGGCCTTCCAGGCGGCGCGGTAGCGGATCTGGCAGATCAGGATCATCGCCCAGGTCCAGAGGCCGCAGACGGTGGCGACGGAGGTGATGTACTCGAAGGCCTTGGCCGGCGCCAGGTAGTTGAGCACCACGCCGAGGCCCATCAGCAGGCAGGAGACGGTGATCGCCAGCGCCGGGGTCTTGCGGGCGTTGAGGTCGGTGAGCTTCCCGGGGGCCTGGCCGCGCAGCGCCAGGTCGCGCAGCATCCGGCCGGTGGAGTACATCCCGGAGTTGCAGGAGGAGAGCGCGGCGGTGAGCACCACGAAGTTGACGATGCCGGCCGCGGCGGGGATGCCCATCTTCTCGAAGGCGGCCACGAACGGGCTGACCCCGGGGGCGAATTCGCGCCACGGCACCACGGCCAGGATGACCACCAGGGCGCCGACGTAGAACAGCGCGATCCGCCACGGCAGGGTGTTGATCGCGCGCGGCAGGGTCTTCGCCGGGTCCTCGCTCTCGCCGGCCGTGACGCCGACCAGCTCGACGCCGAGGTAGGCGAACATGACGATCTGCAGGGTCATCACCGTCGAGCCGATGCCCTTGGGGAAGAAGCCGCCGTCCGACCAGAGGTTGGAGATGGCCGCGGTGTCGCCGGCGTCGCTGAAGCCGAGGGTGAGCACCCCGATGCCGATCAGGATCATGCCGATGATCGCGGTCACCTTGATCATCGAGAACCAGAACTCGATCTCGCCGAAGAGCTTCACCGAGATCAGGTTGGCGCCGTAGAGGATGACCAGGAAGACCAGGGCGGAGATCCACTGGGGGATGGACGGCGCCCAGAACTTCACGTAGACGGCGGCGGCGGTGGTCTCGGCCATGCCGGTGACCACCCAGAACAGCCAGTACGTCCAGCCGGTCACGTAGCCCGCGAACGGGCCGAGGAACTCACGGGCGTACTCGGCGAAACTGCCGGAGACCGGACGGTACGTCAGCAGCTCCCCCAGCGCCCGCATGATCGCGAAGATCACCAGGCCGGCCACCGCGTAGCTGAGGATCAGGCTCGGCCCGGCCTTGGAGATCGCGGTGCCCGCGCCCAGGAACAGCCCGGTGCCGATCGCCCCGCCGATCGCGATCATCTGGATCTGACGGCTGCCCAGACCCCGCTCGTAGCCCTCCTCGTCGGGGACCGGATCCGTCACCTCGTCGTACTGCTGCTGGGCCATGGGCCACCGTCCTTGCTCGTGGGGAGTGGCAGTCGTACCACGGCACGCCCGGATACCGGTGCGTATCTGAGCGATATTTGAGCATGGAGCGTCCCTGTTCGGTGGGATCTGCCCGGAATGCCGGGAGCCCCGTCCCAGCACGTGGGACGGGGCTCCGGCGCGGCGCGGCGCGGCGGATCGGCCGCTAGCCGGCCATCGCCTCCAGCAGCGACTCCTGGAGCATGCCGAACCAGAGGTAGGCCATCACCAGCGGCTTGCGCGGGTCCTCGTCGTCCAGCTCGTAGAGGCCCTCGTCGTCGTCCTCGCTGACCTCCAGCCGGGTGCCGAGGGTGAGCCGCAGGTCGTTGAGGCCGCCGAGCCAGTGCCGGCACTCCTCGGCGTCGGCCTTGAGCACGCCGCCGACGCCGCCGAGACCGTCCAGCGAACGGATCACCGCGAGCGCGTCGTCCCGCTTGCGGGCCCGCAGGTCCAGCTCGGTGTAGCGGCGGAACTCCCCGGCGGCGGCCACCTCCTCCGGGCCCGACGGGCCGTCAGGACCGCCGTAGGCGTCGGGGAAGAGCCGGGCCAGCGCCGGGTCGGCGGGCGGGCTGGAGGGGCCCTCGGCGAACAGCGCGGCCAGCGGGTCGTCGCTCTCGCCGCCCGGGCCGGGGCCGATCAGCTCCAGCATCTGCACCTCGAAGGAGCGCAGGATGGACGCCTCGACCTCCTCCAGCGCGATCGCCGCACCGCCGTCACCGGCACTCTCGAACAGCCCAGCCATGATTCCTCGTCAGCCCGTCTACGTCGTGGGGTGGTTGATGGTCCGTCGGGCCCTCGGCCCGCTCAGTCGTGCTGGAGGGTGGCCCACAGGCCGTAGCCGTGCATCGCCTGGCAGTCCCGCTCCATCTCCTCGCGGGTACCGCTGGAGACCACCGCCCGGCCCTTCTGGTGCACCTCCATCATCAGCGTCCTGGCCTTCTCCTTCGGGTAGCCGAAGTAGGCCTGGAACACGTACTGGACGTAACTCATCAGGTTGACCGGGTCGTTGTGGACGATGGTGACCCAGGGGGTGTCCGGCTCCAGTGCCGGAATGCCTTCGACCTCCGGGCGCTCGATCTCCACGGGCGCGACACTCACGGCTGACACTCCTCGTCGGGGCTCGGTTCTCCACTGCTCATGCTTCCATCCGGGGGACCCGCGAGCGAATCCGGTCCCACTCGAACGAGAAATCGTCAAACTGACGCTAAGTCCGCTAGCATCGTTCCCATGGACGCCACCACCGCGCGCCACTCCACGGCGCTGCTCACCGACCGGTACGAACTGACCATGCTGCAGGCAGCCCTGCGCAGCGGCGCCGCCCACCGGCGCTCGGTCTTCGAGGTGTTCACCCGCCGGCTCCCCGACGGCCGCCGCTACGGCGTGCTGGCCGGGGTCGGCCGGGTGCTGGACGCGGTCGAGGACTTCCGCTTCACCACCCCCCAGCTGGACTGGCTCTCGGACCAGGGCGTGGTGGACGAGCGGACCCTGCGCTTCCTCGCCGACTACCGCTTCACCGGCGACATCCACGGCTACCCCGAGGGCGAGGTCTACTTCCCCGGCTCCCCCGTGATGACCGTCGAGGGCAGCTTCGCCGAGGCGGTGATCCTGGAGACCCTGATCCTGTCGATCCTCAACTTCGACTCGGCCGTGGCCGCCGCCGCCTCCCGGATGACCAGCGCCGCGGGCGACCGCCCCTGCATCGAGATGGGCGCCCGCCGGGCCCACGAGCGGGCCGCCGTGGCCGCCGCCCGGGCCGCCTACGTCGCCGGGTTCAAGGCCACCTCCGACCTGGAGGCCGGCTTCACCTACGGCATCCCGACCACCGGCACCGCCGCGCACGCCTTCACCCTGCTGCACGACAGCGAGCGGGACGCCTTCACCGCGCAGATCGACTCGATGGGCCGGGGCACCACCCTGCTGGTCGACACCTACGACCTCAACGAGGCGGTCCGCACCGCCGTGGAGGTGGCCGGCCCCGAGCTCGGCGCCGTCCGGATCGACTCCGGCGACCTCACCCTGCTGGCCCACCGGGTCCGCCGCCAACTGGACGAGCTCGGCGCCACGGCCACCCGGATCATCGTCACCTCCGACCTGGACGAGTACGCGATCGCCGCGCTGGCCGCCGCCCCGGTGGACGGCTACGGGGTCGGCACCAGCCTGGTCACCGGCAGCGGCCACCCGACCTGCGCGATGGTCTACAAGCTGGTCGCCAGGGCGGCCGGCCCCGAGGGCCCGCTGGTCTCGGTGGCCAAGCGCTCGGCCGGCGCCAAGTCCAGTGTCGGCGGCCGGAAGTGGGCCGCCCGGCGGCCCGACGCGGAGGGCGTCGCGGAGGCCGAGGTGACCGGCACCGGGGCCGTCCCGGACGCGCTGGAGCCGCATCTGCTCCAGGTCCCGCTGGTCAAGGCCGGCGAGGTGGTCGGCCGCGAGCCGCTGGCCGCCGCGCGCGAACGCCACGTACGGGCCCGGGCCGGCCTGCCGCTCTCCGCCACCCAGCTCTCGCGCGGCGAGCCGGTGCTGCCCACCGAGCTGCTGCTCGGCCGCTGAGCCGGCGGCCGTTCCCCTTTCGCCTACGCGCGTCACTCCCTACAGTGGCGAACGTCCGGGCCCACCACACCGCCCCCGTCGGGGGAGAAGGAAGCAACGCCATGCAGCGGGCACTGATCGTCGTGGACGTGCAGAACGACTTCTGCGAGGGCGGCAGCCTGGCCGTCGCCGGCGGCGCCGAGGTGGCCGCCGCGATCACCGACCTGATCGCCGGTTCCACCCCCGGCTACGCGCACATCTGCGCCACCCGGGACCACCACATCGACCCGGGCGCGCACTTCTCCGCCGAGCCGGACTACCGGGACTCCTGGCCGGTGCACTGCCTGGCCGGCACGGAGGGCGTGGGCTTCCACCCCAACCTGTCGCCGGTGGTGCTCTCCGGCGCGATCGAGGCGGTCTTCGACAAGGGCGCGTACTCGGCCGCCTACAGCGGCTTCGAGGGCGCGGACGAGAACGGCGCGGGGCTGGCCGAGTGGCTGCGCGAGCGCGGGGTGACGGAGGTGGACGTGGTCGGGATCGCCACCGACCACTGCGTCCGGGCGACCGCCCTGGACGCGCGCCGGGCGGGCTTCACCACCCGGGTACTGCTCGATCTGACGGCCGGGGTCTCGGGCCCCACCACCGAGGCCGCACTGGCCGAACTCACCGCTGCGGGCGTGGAGTTGACCGGAGCGCCGATCGTCCGTTCCTGACGTCCGGCGCGGCGCGGGGCGGCAGCCCCGGAGCGGGGCCGGGCCGCTCGCGGGCCGGCGGCCGGGTGGTCGAGGAGCGGCGGGTGCGGCGCGACAGGTGGGGCGGGTGCGGCTGGGGCGGCGGAGGTGGTGCGCCCGGCGGGCCCGCCTCCGCGGGCCGGTCACCACGGTTCGGTCGTCGCAGGGCGCCGCAGGGGGCGCCACACGTCCCGTTCAGGTGACCACCAGCTCGACCACGTCCTCGCCACCGGCCAGGAAGGCCTCGCGCAACTCGCCGCCCACCACGTCGGGTTCGGCCTCCAGACGGTCGGTGGAGACGTAGACCACCCGGACCCCGAGGTACTCCATCCGGTGCTGCCCGCCCCGGACCCAGGCCGCCTCGCCCTCGCTGACGCAACGCAGCTCCGAGTCCACCTCCACCGCGACCGCCGCTCCCGGCCAGTACAGGTCCGGCACGGCCACGAAGGTGCCGCCCTTCATCCGGAGCTCGGGCCCGGCCAACGGCACCGGCAGCAGCCACTCGTCCACCAGCTCGTTCAGCCGCTCCAGCGCCGACTCCCGCCCGGCGGCCAGGAGTTCGTCCACCGCGGCCCGCACCCGGGGCTCGGTGAGCAGCCCGGCCTCGGCCAGCTCGGCCAGCAAGTCCCGCACCGTGCAACCGGTCTCGCCACGGGAGACGGACTCGCGCAGCACCGCCCGCAGCTGCGCCGGGTGCACCTCCCCGGTGTCGAACGCGGCCGAGTCGGTCCACTCCCGCAGCGTGTCGGCGACCGCCCGGGCGACCGGGGCGCAGGCCAGGCCGTGCACCGAGCGGGCCTCCAACTCCCTCTCCGTACGCCGGATCCGGACCTCACCCGCGTCCTTGAGGCGGCGCTGACGGGGCACCAGCACCTCCACCCCGGTGACGGCGGGCAGCCGGGGCGCGGAGGCGAAGCCGTACAGGGCCAGCGCGGCCGCACCGGTGATCACCGCACCCTCGCGGCGGCCCTCCTCGCGGCCGTCCTGGGCGGCGTACAGCAGTGCGGCCCACATCCGCTGCTCCGGGGTCGGCTCGCCACCCTGGAGCAGGTAGACCTTGGGCAGCAGCCGCTGCCAGGGGCCGCCCCGGCGGCAGCGCTCGCTGACCAGCCGGGTGGGCACGCCGCGGGACCGGAGCTGGTTCGCGGTGATCACGTTCTGCTGGCGGCGGGCCAGCTCCTCGAGGGAGGGCGAGGGCGAAGGAATCTGGTAGCTGCTCATGCCGCCTACCCTCCCCAAGACCCCCCGCTCCGCATCCACGACCTGACGCACCGTTACCCAACCGTCGCGAAACCGGGACTAGCCCGCACTAAAGTCCCCATACCCTCACCCATTCGGCCCAAAGGACGTTCATCGGACTGCCGGTATCGACCGCAGTTGGCCTGTACCATCCGCATTTCGCACACCGTTTCGGCCATCGGCGCGACGCCCCGGCACCCACCGCGACCTGCGGTGCCTGACCGAGAGTGACGAGCGCCATACGCATCCCCGCCGCTCGGGGGTCACACCGCCCGCGCAGGATTGCCTAACATCACACTCATGCCACGTGACGAAACCGCCTCCCTGCGCGCTGCCCAGCTGCGCCTAGGCCGACTGCCCGGCTACGTCCGACAGCCGGACCTGGCCCGCCGCAGCGGCGAGGAGGGCCACTTGTACAAGAAGGGGTGGGAGGTCCGCTTCACCGCGCGGACCGAGGAGGAGATAGCGGAGATCCGCGACCTGGTGGTCGCGGCCGGCTTCGCCCCTGCGCGACCGTTCTTCAAGGGCAACCAGCTGATCCAGCCGGTGTACGGCATCGCCGCCGTGCACGCCTACTTGGCCGCACGGGAGGCGCTCGAAGCAGCCGGCGTCCCCGAGCAGCAGAACCGCCGCGCCGCCGCTCCCTCCGCCGCAGCCGCCGCAGCAACGGCCGCCACAGCCGCTGCCAAGCGGGCCCGCCGCAAACCCGACGAACCCAACCGCACCTGCTGAACCCCTCCCTCGGGGTCCGGCCCCCGCCCGGATCGGCACCGCACCCCGACCGGCCCCGGGCCCGGGCCCTCACGGCTGCCGCCCGTGCGGCCGGACCGGCGCCGCCGAGCAGCGCGACCGGTCCGGGGCGCGCTGCCACCGGCACGCGCGCGCCCACCACGCACGTCGGCACCACCTCCGGGCCCCCTCTGCGGCCCCCTGCGGCCCCTGTGCAGCCCCTGTGCGGCCCCTGCGCCCCCCGTACGGCCCACTGCGACCGGCCTACGGCCGCGGTCCCCGGCGCGGCGGCGCCGGCGCCCCTGCCGACCGCCCCGCCGGCGCACCGATCGCCGCCCGCACCAAGGGAACTGACACCCCGTCACACAACGGCTCAATCGCATCCCTCGCACGGGTATCTGATGGGACTTGTCACACAGAGCAGTCATCCGAGGCCCTAGAGTGAAGGACGGCCACCCCGTCGCCGAACCCGTCGTCGCACCCGGATCGAGAGGCTGATGTGACCAACCGTCATGACCCGGTCTCCTCGGTGGAGTTCGCCGCCTTCCGGGAGCTGCACCATCCGCGGTACCTGAGCTACGCCCGGGTCTGGTTCCGGGACGCCGCGCAGGCCGCCGCAGTGGTCGAGGAGGCCTTCGGCGCCCTCGCCGCCGCCTGGCCCGAGCTGCTCGGCAGCCCCAACCCGACCGCCGACGCCTGGCGCATCCTGCGCGCCACCGTGGCCGAACGCGGCGACGAGGCCCGGGTGCCACCGCAGCGGCCGACCGCGACACCGGACGAGGATCTCGCCATCCTCCACTACGTGGTCGGCCTGGCCACCCCGGAGATCGCCGACGTGGTCGGCGCCGACCACGCCAACGTGGCCAGCCAGCTCCGCCACGCCCTGCGCGCGGCCGCCGACTGGTGACCGGGCCCGCGCGGCAGCGAGAGGGCGTGCGGCACGGAACTCGGCACGGTGTGCGGTGCGTGCTGTGGGGTGCGTGCGGCTCGGTGATCACGATCACCCCGGCGGGTCCTTCTCAGGCCGGGCTTCGCGGGCGAATGATGTGGAGGGCCGCCCGACTGACGGGTGGTCAGCCCCACCGCAGAGCTCCAGGGAGGCGCCCGTGTCCCTCGCCCGAACCGCCGCGATGTTCGACCGGCAGGCCGACGCCTGCGACGAACTCGGCTCGCCGCTGTACGCCTTCCTGATCCGCCGGGCCGCGCGGGACCTGCTGGAGAACGGCCCGTGCGCGGCCGCGGTCAGCGGTCACGAGGACGCCCCCGGACCCGACGCCATCGCACTCCGACTGATGGGCGGGGTGCACGCCCTGGTGCTGAGCGGACGGGCCCCCGCCCTCGCCGCCCACTACCCGAGCGCCGGCGGAAGCTGTCCGTCCCCCGTCCCGGAAGCTGTCTGGGAGGACTTCCGGGCCACCGTGGCGGACCACCCCGACTGGCTGAAGGACTGGCTGACCAGACCCCCGCAGACCAACGAGACCGGCCGGGCCAACCTGCTGATCGCCGGCGTCCTGCACGCCCTCGACGGCGCCGACCTGCCGGTCCGGCTGTTCGAACTCGGTTCCAGCGCCGGGCTCAACCTGCTCGCCGACCACTTCCGCTGCGCCTGGTCCACCCCTTCCGGCCCCGAAGCCGGAGCGCCTGCCGCTTCCGCGAGCGGAGCCTTCGGCCCCGCCGACTCCCCCGTCCTGCTGGCCGACGCCTGGCGGGGCACCCCGACGTCCCCGCTCGGCGCGGCGGCGGAACTCCCGCCGCTGCGCTTCGCCGAACGGCGCGGCTGCGACCTCGACCCGATCGACCCGCGTTCCCCCGAGGGCGCCCTCGCGCTGCGCTCCTACGTCTGGGCCGACCAGCCCGAGCGGGCCGCCCGGCTCACCGGAGCCCTCCAGCTGGCGGAACGGCTGCCCACCACCGTCGAGCCCGTGGGTGCGGCCGAGTTCCTCCGCGGGGTCTCGCTCGCGGAGGGCGCCCTCACCGTCGTCTGGCACTCGGTGATGCGCCAGTACGTCCCGGCCGCCGAATGGGCCCTGGTGGAGGCCGAGTTGGACCGCCTGGCGGCCGAGTCCACCCCTGCGGCCCCGTTCGCCCACATCTCCTTCGAGCCGCGCCGCACCCCGGACTGGCGCGAGCACCGCTTCCTGCTCACCGTCCGCACCGGGCCGGCCGCCGAGTCCGTCCTCGCCGAGGCGGTCCCGCACGGCCTTCCGGCCTGGTCCCTCGCCTGACGGGCCGGCGGGGCGGCGGGGCTGGGGGCTGCGACCGGCGGTCCGGTCAGACTGCGGGGCGTCCCTCGGTGACGTCGTACAGGTGGTGCACCGGGTCGTGGATCAGGTACCGGGCGAAGGAGGCCACCGTGAACCGGGCACCGTCGCTGCGACGCCCCGGCCGCTGCCACTGCCCGCCCTCGACCCGGTCGAAGGCCGCGGCCAACTCCTCGGCCGCCTCGGCGAGTTCGACCGAGACCCGGGCCGGGTCCTGCTCGCCGTAGCGCTCGGCGACGGCGGTCTCGTCCTGGTCCCAGTTGGCGAAGAGCGGGTCCTGGTCGTCCAGCATCAGCCCCAGCCGGACACGGAACAGCCGGAACACGTCCCGCACGTGGCAGGCGTACTCCAGGTCCGACCAGACCTCCGGTACGGGACGGCTCCGCAGCGCGGCCTCCGGCCGCTCCGCGAGCAGCGCCACCCAGGCGGCGGCGTTGGCCCGGACCAGGTCGGCGACCCGCTCGGCGTCCACCTCCGGGGTGTCGAAACCGCAGTCGGGGCAGGCGCGTTCCAGGACCCAGGTCCAGTCCTTGGTGTCAGGCGTGATCATGGCTCCAGCATGGCGCGGACCGCCCGGGCCCGGCCAGTGGCCGCGACGCCAGCACCCGCCAAGATCCTGCCAACGCCGCCACCGGCCCCCAACGCCGGTCAGACGAGCGGGCGGTACATCACCAGCAGGTCCACATAACCGAGCTCGGCGTGCCGGAAGCCCTCCGGGACGGTGCCGATCACCGCGAAGCCGAGCGACTTCCACAGCTCCACCGCCCGGGTGTTGGTGGCCACCACCGCGTTGTACTGCATCGCCCGGTACCCGTCCGCCCCGGCCTGCTCGATCACGTGCTCCGCCAGCGCCCGCCCGACGCCCTTGCCGGCGTGCTCCGGGGCGACCATGAAACCGGCATTGGCGATGTGCGAGCCGGGGCCCATCTGGTTGGGGTGCGTCTCGGCGCTGCCGAGCACGGTGCCGTCCCCGTCCACCGCGACCACCGTCCGGCCAGGGGCCCGCTTCATCCAGATCGCCCGGGCGTCCTCCTCGCCGATGTCCCGCGGCCAGGTGAAGGTGTCGCCCGCCGCCACGATCCGGTGCAGGAACCGCCAGATGGCCGGCCAGTCCGCGGCCGTCGCCTCACGAATGATCATCCCGCCAGTCTGCCCCGGCCGCTCGGACCCGACCACCGGTTTTCCTCCTGGCACCGGCCTCCGACGGCACGCGGACGGAATCCCGTGGCGGGGCCCGGCCCCACTGACTACAACTGAGAGGTGATCAACGACGAGGCCCTCCGCCACAAGCCCACCCTCACCGGCGAACGCGTCCGCCTGGTGCCGCTCTCCCCCGCCCACGCCGACGACGCCTGGCGCACCTTCCAGGACCCGGAACTGCTCCGGCTCACCGGCACCACCAAGCAGTTCACCCGCGCCGAGATCGACGACTGGTGCGCCACCCGCGCCGACCAGCCCGACCGCCTCGACCTGGCCGTCGAAGACCTCCGCACCGGCGCCTACCTCGGCGAACTCGCCCTCAACGAACTCGACCGCCCCACCGAATCCGCCTCCTACCGGATCGCCCTCGACCCCGCCGTCGCCGGCCGCGGCCTCGGCACCGAAGCCACCCGGCTCCTGCTCTCCCACGCCTTCGACGCCATCGGCCTGCACCGCGTCCACCTGGAGGTCTTCTCCTACAACCCCCGCGCCCGGGCCGCCTACCTCAAGGCCGGCTTCCTCCCCGAAGGCCGCCTCCGCGACGCCCACGTCTGGGACGGCACCCGCCACGACATCCTGCTGATGGCCGCCCTCGCCCCCGAATGGCGGGCGGCCACCACCCCGTCCGCCGCTCAGCCCTGACGGACGGTACAGCTGGCATCCACCGAAGTCGCCGGCAGCCCCACGATCCCCTGCGCCCAACCCAACAGGTCCGAACAGACCTTCGCCTCCTCGGCGTTGGCCGGGCCGTGGTTCTCCGACGCGGACGCGGCGGCGGCACCCGCGAAGGTGGCGGCCGCCAGGCCGGCGGCGAGCAGTACGGCGGGGAGCCGGCGGCGGGACGCGGGGGCGGAGGAGGAGTTGCTGAACACCCGGAACATGGAACGGCCCTTCGGTCTACTGACGACTTGACTGGTCATCAGTACCCGAAGGGCCGTTCGCCGTGCTCGGATTGTGCGCCGTTCGTGGGCGTGTCAGCGGTACGGGTTGCCGCCGCCCTGCTGCGGCGGGGGCGGGGGCGGGTAGCCCTGGCCCGGCTGCGGCGGCTGCGGATACTGCTGGTACTGCTGCTGCGGCGGGTACTGCTGCGGATACTGCTGCCCACCCCCGTACGGAGGCTGCGGCGGCTGCCCCCCACCGCCGCCACCACCACGACGGCGAGCCAGCACGATCACCCCACCGACCACCACCACGGCCAACACCCCGACGACCCCCCACACGAACACCGGGATCCCACCGTCGTCCTTCTTCTCCCCCACCGGAGCCGCCGTCTGGCCCTCCTTCGCCCCACCAGTGGCGGGCGCGGAGGCGGGTGACGAGGGGGCTTCGGAGAACCGTGACTCGGCCCGTGAAAGGAGCGGGTTCTCCTTCGGCCCGTTGTCGACCTCGGGATTCTCGGCAAGCGCACGCTGCGCAGACGCGATGCCGTAGCCGTAGCCATCGTTCGGAAGCTTCTGGCCAGCCGGCATGACCGCCGACTTGATCATCCGGTTGATGACCTGCCCAGCCGACAGGTTCGGATACTTGGCGCGCACCAGAGCGGCAATGGCAGACGCGTAAGCCGCCGCATCGGAGGTGCCGTTCGCCCGGTGATAGTCCCCTGGTGCCTTGGCCTTCGGGCCTGCCGAGTAGATGTCGACCCCCGGCGCCACCAGCGTGATTTCGGGGCCCCGGTTCGACTTCTCCCAGACGTTCCCGTTCTCGTCGACCGCACCGACGGCCACGACTCCGGGAACTGCGGCCGGATAGCTCACTCCCACGCCACGGTTGCCCAGGTTTCCGCTACCACCGACCAGAACCACGTCGTTGTCGATGGCGTACTTGATGGCCTCCCGAGCGTCCGCACCGACTGCGCTGGTGAACGACATGTTGATGACCTTGGCGCCGTGGTCCACCGCATAGCGAATGGCCTTCGGCACCTCGTCGTTCTGTGCACTGACAAGCTGGTCGTCACCGCCGAGGTTGATCCTTATCGGCAGGATCTTCGCCTTCGGCGCCAAGCCGATGATTCCGTCCTGGTTGCCGTGGCCGTGCCCGGCGATCAGACTCGCCATCGCGGTCCCGTGACCATCGGTGTCGATCCGGCCGTCGCTCTGCTGCCCCGAGAAGTCGGCACCCGGCAGCACCTGCCCCACCAAGTCCTGATGGTCCGCCAGAACACCGGTGTCGATGACCGCGACAGTCACGTTCTCGCCCTGACTGATGGGCCAGACCTTCTCTGCTGCAGCGAGCTTCCTGATCGGCCACTGAGCCACGCGAATGTTGTCCGCAGCCGCCGGGAAGGCAGCGGCTCCCCAGAGCACCGACCCCAGCGCGAGCGCAGATGCTCCTCGAACCTTCCGACTGAACCTCAAGACTCGCCACTCCGCTCGCTGGAACCATCCGTGCCGCGTTCGGGACGGGCTCCGCCATCAAATGGCGGTGCCCGTCCCATGGGATGCCGTCAGTCCACCACGTTGGGATTGGACGGCTTGCCGGACGCCCAGGTCTCCTCGTCCTCGACGAGGTAGTCCGGACGCCGCTTCTCCTTCTCGTCCTTCTTCTTGCCGGCTGAGTTGGCACCGTGCATGCCACCGCCCTGGCCCGCTGCGCCCTGACCGGCCTGGCCACGGCCGCGCCCGAGACCGGACCCGCCCTCGGTGAAGGCACCACGACCACCGGCGCCACCCACAGAGCCACCGACCGTGCCGCCGCCCATGCGTCCGGCTCCAGCGCCTGCCCGACCCGCCTGCCCTCCACCGAGACCGCCGGCAGAGGCACCGCCGCCCTGCATGCCACCAGCTCCGAACGCACCACCACCACGGCCCGCGCCGCCCGCGCCCTGTCCGATACCACTCCCGCCACCCCGGGCAGAGTTGCCGGAGGGACCACCCACCCCGGCAGCACCGAACTGGCCACCACCGTTCTTGGTGGCGTTCAGCTGGCCGCCTCCGAAAGTGTTGGACCCATTGCCGGAGGACGACCCGATGCCGCCGCCACCACCGCCGGCCCCCGGCCCCGAGATGCCCTGGCTCCCGGGGCCGTACGTACCCGGCTTCGGAGCAACCGTGGCACCGTCAATTCCGGTACCCGGCCCGTACGGGTTGGGGGACGGCGGCTTCGGCATCGGATTGGCGGTACCGCCCTTGATACCCGGATCCGTGGGACGGCTCGGCGGGACAGACTTGGGGGACTGCACTCCCGCGGTGCCGGTGGGTCCGCTAGTTCGGGACCGCAGAGTGGCAGTGCCGGAGGACTGGGAACTGGCGAAGCCCATCCCTCCACCCATGATCATCGCGCTGAAGGCAGCCGTTCCCATCGAGTCGGACGAGACGATCTCCTTCATGTCCTCGATCCGCTTGGGCGGCGGCTTGAGGTAGTCGGAGGCAGCCCGGTAGCGCGTGGCGAGCAGGTTCATCACCGCCACCGCTTGGGCCTTCTTCTCATCCGTGATGGCGGTCTTGGTGTCCTCGTCCTCGTTCCCCATCGCGGAGGAGGCCGTGTCACCGACCGCGTCGGCCGCCTTCGACCAGAAACCCGGTTCTTCGGGCATGGTGCTCTTCGCCTCGGCGATGGCGCTCGACATCATCTCGAGGGTGAGGGCTGCGTCGTTGGTGTAAGCGGCGACGTACCTGACTCGGTCGGCCAGCACCGTCATCTTCGACTCGAAGGCGTCGCTGGTGTCGCCCTCCCACGTGCTGGTGGCATCACTCGTCGACGTGGCGAGTGAGTTGTGGATCTGCTTGAGCGCCACAGTCGCCCGCCGCCACGGATCCGCTGCGGACATCACGCCGCCGGAGTCCATGGAGCCGACCATGCGGCGAAGTTCGGCATGGCTGTAGTTGTCGAAATTGGTGTGCTCGTTCACGAGCCGGCACCCCCTGTCCGCTGGTGATCATTACTCCGGAGCGTCCTGACCTTCACCATGTCGACTGCGGATCCCCGCTGCCCACTGGGCTCGCACTGGGAGTAGGAGGCTTGGGAGTCGGGCCGGTGATCGGACGCTGCGTGGTCGTGTAGCTCACCGGAACTGCGGGGTTCCCCGCACCGACGGACCAGCCGTCGGTGTTGAGCTTGAGGTGACGAGTCGTCTCCGTCTCCTGCTCCTCGTAGTTGGAGGCCGTCAGATCCGCCTTGCGCTGCGCTTCGTCGATGGCGTCCTGGAGCAGGAGGAGCACGTCCCGCAGTCCATCACGGGTCAACTCGTACTGCTGGTGCAGTGCCTGGGCCTCTGGGAAGCTCCCGAAGGCGCTCCGCGCCACGCCGGTCTGGCCGTGGGTGCGGGTGCCGTCCGCTCGTGATTGGAACTCGTCCAGTAGGCCGCGTACCTGGGTAGCGAAGGCCCGCAGGCTGTCCACTTCGACGCGGTAGCCCTTGCCCGTACTCACGACTGTCCTCCCCCGTGGAGCCAGTGCTGGGACTGGTTTGTGTGACTCGATGTCAGGTGTTTCGTGGGCGACGGGTCCGTGGCGACCGCCCCCTCAACCCTCATGTCTAACACATGGGATGCCCGGGCCGGAGGGTGACGTGACGCACCGTCGGGGATTGGGACGGAATCAGTACACGGGGCGGGCGAGGGCGGTGGAGAGGGCGCGGCGGCAGAGGGAGTCGGCGCGGCGGGTCGTCTCGGGGAGGCGGTAGGTGGGGGTGAGGCGGAGGACGGTGGCGAGGGATTCGGGGAGGCCGATGCGGTGGCCGGTGGAGACGAAGACGGGTTTGACGTCGGGGCGGGTGCGGAGGGCGGCGCCGACCTGTTCGCCGGTGGTGGGGTCGAGGAGGGGGGTGGTGGCGCCTCGGGTGGGGGCGGGTGGGGTGTGGGTGAAGGTGAAGGGGGTCTTGGCGACGCCGAGGGTGGGGAGGTCGGTGAGGAGGCCGAGGTGGGTGGCGAGGCCGAGGCGGCGGGGGTGGGCGAGGCCGTAGCCGTCGCAGACGACGAGGTCGGGGCGGGTGCGGAGGGAGGCCAGGGCGTCGAGGACGGTGGGGAGTTCGCGGAAGGCGAGCAGGCCGGGGACGTAGGGGAAGGAGATCCGGCCGGTGGCGGTGGTCTCCTCGACCACGGTGAGGGTGGGGAGGGAGAGCAGGACGGCGGCGGCGACCACCAGGTCGCGTTCGTCGTCGTAGGCGACGTCCACGCCGGCGACCAGGGCGTCGGGGGCCGGTTCGGGGCCGGTCGGGTCGATCAGCGGGCGCAGTCGCAGCTGTTCCGCGACGGCCTCCTCCTCGGTGCGCGGCCAGCCCTCGGGGGTGGTGGACGGGTGGGACGAGGACGGTGGCACGGGCACGGTTCCCCCGGGGTGTTCGAGCGGTCGGGTGCCACCGTATCCAGCCTGCGGGGCCCGGAGGGAAGGGGACGGGAAAGGTACTTGTCCGGGACCGGGGGTGGGTAGACCTTGGACAGGTAAGGCAAGGCTTCCCCCGCTCCGCACCCTCCCCTCCCCTCCCCCGTACGCGAAGGACGGTCCGTCATGTCTCGTCCCACCCTGGCTCACCTCAGCACCGGCGTCCTGACCGTGGTGGTCGCGGCCGCCGTCCTGCTCGCCGTCTCCGGGTCGAGGGGGGTGTTCGAGATCGCGGTGCTGGTCGGGTTCGCCGTCGCGCTCGGCACCCTGACGACCGCTCTGCTGGTGACCGGGGCCGATCGGCGGCGCCGGATCGCGTCGGTCGGGGCGCCGCAGAGCGCGCCGGCCCGGGAGTATGCCGCCCACCGCTGATCCGGGCCGGCCGGACGTACGGACGCCCCGTACGGCGGGGCCGCGGGAGCGGCGGCCGTACGGGGCGGGGCCGAGCGTGCGGGCCCGAGCGTTCGGGCCCGAGCGTGCGGGTCCGGGCGTGCGGGTCCGAGGGTGCGTCAGGCGGTGCTGACCACCACGGTCTTGGCCGCCTTGTCGTGGATCGCCTGGCGGTAGGGCTTGTCGAAGACGCCGAACAGGCCGTCGACCACCCACCACAGCTGGCCGCAGCAGATCAGTGCGGGGGCGGCGAAGGTGGCTGCCCGGCTCCAGGCCGCGGCGGTGGTCGGGGGGCTGCCGTCGACGAGCATCGCGACCCGGACCTTGGTCACCTTCTTGCCGACGGTCTGGCCGTCCCGGCTGAGCATGACGCCCTCGTAGATCAGGTAGAGGACGTAGGTGACCCAGAAGGTGCTGAGCCAGCCGTTGCGCGAGCCGAGGTCGGCGAACGGGGCGGCGATCACCACGGCCACCACCTGGACGATCAGGTAGTCGATCACCCGCGCACCGATCCGGGCGCCCCAGCCGCCGAGCGGCGGCATCCCGGGCACCGGGCCGGCGCCCACGCCGTACTGACCACCGTAGGGGGCCTGACCGTACGGGGACTGGCCGTACGGGTCCTGGCCGTAGCCGGGCGGCGGGGGCGGGGGCGGCGGCGCCCCGTAGGGCGAACCGTGGGCGCCGGGCGCCCCGTTGTACGGGCCGCCGCTGCCGTAGGGGTCGGCCGGGGGCGGCGGCGGACTGCCGTACGGGTCGGCCGGCGCACCGGACGGCGTACCGGACGGCGGGGGTTGCTTGTCGAAGGAGGGCCGGTCGCCCCCCTCCGGTTCGGATCCTGACGAGGGGTCATGGGTGCTCATGACCCGAGTAGAACACCCTGATTACGGCAGTGTTGGGATATTTGGTCCGTTTTGCCTACCTGACGAGCGGTCAGGGTCAGGACCGGACCACCCGGGTACCGGCCGCCCGGTCCTGCCAGGCCCGTCGGCCCTTCCGGTCCAGGACCGGGGCCAGCAGGCCGAACACCGAGAGCAGCGCCGCCTGCCGCACCACCCAGCGCAGTGCCGAACGGCCGAAGGAGGGCGCGGCACCGGGACGTTCCGCGTCGACCACCCTGATCCCGGCCAGCCGCTTGCCGAAGGTCTGGCCGGTGCGGGCCACCGGGAGCACCTCGTAGAGCAGTGCGGCCAGCAGCACCACGCCCAGCACCACCCCGGCCCGGCCGAGCACGGTGCCGTCGACCAGCCAGACCTGCACCTGGGCCCCGCTGTTGGCCCGGCTGGCCTGCGCGGCCTCGCCGAGCTTCTGGTCCAGGTGGACGGAGATCGAGCGGACCATCGGCACCCCGGCCGCCACGGCCACCAGCACGAGCACCAGGCCGTCGACCAGACGGGCCGTCAGGCGGCGGCCGAGACCGGCCGGGGCGGGCGCGGCGGGCCTGCGGGCGGCTGCCGAGCCCCGGCGGCGGGCGGCGGCAGCGGCGGGCGAGGGGCCGGAGGTGGACCCGGACGTGGATCCGGAGGCGGACCCGGAGGCGGACGTGACCGGCTTCCGCCGGGCGGCGGGGACGGCGCCCCCCGCCTTCGGGGCGACGGGCTCCGCGACCGCCGTCCGCTCGGGCCGCGACCCCGCCCCCGGGGCCACGGGCTCCGGCGCGGGAGCCGACACGGGCGCGGGCGCGGGCACGGGCACGGGCACGGGCGCCACGACGGTGGCGGACGCGGTCGGCACCGGCTCGGGGGTGGTGACCGCCGGGGCGCCCCAGGAGATCCGCTCGGCCGGCCGCGACTGGGTGGCCTTCCACCCGGCCGCCACCGGAGCCGGGGCGGGGGCGGGGGCGGGGTTCGCGGCCACTGCCGGAGACGGGGTCGGGGGGAGCGGCCGGACCGGCGGTGCGACGGCCTCGGCGGCGAACGGCGCCATCACGAAGGACGCGCCGCCCGAGGTCTCGTCGAAGAACACTGGGCCGGTCTCGTCCGCCCGCACCGGCGGAGCGCCCCCCGCGAAGGCGCCGCCGAAACCGGGAGCCGGGGCAGGAGAGGGCGAGGGCGAAGGGAGGACCGGTGGCGGCGGGGCGGCCGCGGCCAGGTTGGCGGGCCGCTGGGCGACGCCGCGGGGCGGCGCCAGGTGTTCGCCGGCCACCGGGGCCGGACGGCTGGTGCCGGGCACCCAGGAGGCACCGCCCCAGTAGCGGACGAAGCCGGGGACGGAGGGGTCCGGGTAGTAGCCCGGCAGCGGGGCGGGCGCGGCTGCGGCCAGCGCCCCCGGTTCGCCCTGGTGAGTTGCGAAGGGGCGTTCCGTCATGGGGTCTTCTCTCCTGGCAGCACCGTGGGGCGACGCACCGTCACCAGCCGGTCGCGGTCGGACAGTCGTCGAGCAGTCACAAAGGGTAGTGCCTCGGCGCCGTCGCGGCGGGCAGTTGGTGAATCCCGGAACGTGCGCCGAATGTGTGTAAGACCTTCGCCGCGCCCCGCTCTCCTCCGGTGGAGGGGTTCGAGAGCGGACCCCGCGGACACCGAGAGGAACCCGTCATGGAACGGTCCACGAGCGTGGTCGAGCACGAGCTCGAACTGAACCTGGTGCTCTCCCCCGAGCGCAGCGTCCCCGTCCCGGCCCGGCTGTCGTACGGCAGCCACGACCCGTACGCCGTCCACATCACCTTCCACCTGGACACCGGCACGCCGGTGACCTGGGTGTTCGCCCGGGAGCTGCTGGTGGAGGGCACGTTCAGGCCGTGCGGGCAGGGGGACGTGCGGATCTGGCCGACCCGCTCCGGGCGGCGCAGCGTGCTCTGCATGGCGCTCAGCTCCCCGGCCGGGGACGCGCTGCTGGAGGCGCCGCTGCCGGCCGTCGCGGCCTGGCTGGAGCGCGCCCACCGGCTGGTGCCGCCGGGCGCGGAGCTGGCGGCACTGGACCTCGACCACTCGCTGGCCGAGCTGCTCGCGTGACGCGGCCGGGCAGCGGAGGACCCGCGCTCGGCGGAGGCGGGAGCCCGAGCAGGAGCAGGAGCGGAGCGGGAAGCAGAAACGGGCGCGGGCGCGGGCGCGTGTCCGGTGGTGCGGCGTGGGCCTTCGGGGTCCACGCCGGGGAGCATGCGGCCGGGCGTGGGGGCCGGCCGACGCTCCGTCAGCGGAGCGCGCCGCCCCCACCCCCGGATGAGGGAGCGTCAGCTCACCGTCGCGGTGCGCCGGTCCCTTCGGGTGCCCTGCGCTGGGTCGGCAGGCTGACCAGCGGCGCCCCGGCGAAGCGGCGCCGGGAGCGGACCCGGAGTGCGGCGGTCAGCAGGAAGCAGAGGCCGACCAGCGGGTAGACCGCCGCCGGGAGCTGGGCGATCGGCGACAGGTGCAGGTCGAGGTCGCCCTTGTGCGGGACGAGCCACATGCCGAAGGAGACGAAGGCGAGCAGGGTGGCGCCGAAGATCGGCCGCCACCGCAGCCGCCGGACGAGGGCCGGGCGGGAGCGCTCGTGCGCGGCCTCGGCGGCCAGCAGCACCAGCACCGGGACGCACCAGACCCAGTGGTGGGTCCAGCTGATCGGTGAGATCAGCACGGCCGTGACGGCGGCGCAGCAGACGCCCCAGGCCTCGGCCCGGGGGGCCCAGCGCGCGCTGCGGTAGGCCCAGGCCGCGGTGGCCAGACCCGCCACCGCGACCACGGCCCCGGCCAGGGTGGCCACGGTGCCCGGTTCGGCGGTGTGCAGCAGGCGGGCGACGGCGCCGCGTACGGACTGGTTGTCGACGATCTCGGTCTTGCCGACCCGGGAGGAGTCGTAGAGGTACTTGGTCCAGAAGCCCCAGGTGGCGTCCGGCAGCACCAGGGCGCCGATCAGGAAGGTACCGAGGAAGGTGAAGCCCGCCACGAAGGCGGCCCTGATCCGGCCGGTGATCAGCAGGTAGACCGCGAACAGGCCGGGGGTGAGCTTGATCCCGGCGGCGATGCCGATGGCCAGGCCCTTGGAGCGGTGGCCGTCGGGCCGGGTGAGGTCCCAGAGGATCAGGCAGGCCAGGGCCAGGTTGATCTGGCCGTACCGCAGGGTGGTGAAGACCGGCTCCAGCCAGACGCCGAGCCCGGCCACCAGCACCACGCCGACCGGGCGCAGCTCCTTGCGCGGCCAGCCGACCAGCTTGAAGGAGAGGTGGGCCAGCAGGCCGAGCAGTGCGACGTTCCCGAGGGTGATCGCCACCCGGAGGAACGGGACGCCGAACCAGGTGGTCGGCACGAAGAGCATCGCGGCGAACGGCGGGTAGGTGGCCGGCAGGTTCCACTCCGTCACCCGCAGGGCGTAGAGGTCGGTGCCGTTGGCCACGGCGGCTCCCTCGGCCCGGTAGACGATCATGTCCACCATCGAGGTGCCGACGAAGTGCCGCAGCACCGCGTAGACCAGCAGGGAGAGGACGGCGACCACCGAAGCGGTCACCATGAGCCGCCTGGGTGCTTCCTTGACCGCCTCCCGGACGGCCTGCGGGGTGGCCCGGAGGGCACGGGCGGGTGACGGGGAAGGCGCCCGTTCCGGGGCCTTGCGCTGTTCCTGCGCCGTTGTCACGTTCCGCTCCGTCCGCCGGTCGACCAGCTTGCGACCTTACCCGACGGTCCGCGGCCACGGCCCGACGAGCGGCCGGGCAGACGGTCGGGCAGGCGGCCCGGCGAGCGGCCGGGGCCGTCCCGAGCGGCCGGGGGCTCCTGACCCCCCGTGAGGTCAGGAGCCCCCGCCGTGCGGGACGGAGGGAGCGTCAGCCGGTGTAGGCGCCGAGGACCCGGGTGAAGTCCAGCGGCTGCTGGGCGATGCTGCTGCAGGTCGCGTCGGCGGCCTGCTTCGGGCCGCCCGGGCAGGCCTTGTCGCGGGTGCCGGACCACATCGAGAGCCAGGCCAGGTGCTTGCCCTTGGCGAACGCGGCCAGCTCGGTGGCGTCGGCCACCGTGAAGACCTCGGTGGAGACGTCGTTCACACCGATCATCGGGGTGACCGCGACCTTGGACCAGGCCGCCGCGTCGGACAGGCCGAGCACCGACTTCAGCTGGGCCTGGGTCGCGGTGGCCGCGTCGATCGCGTACTTGCCCATCCGGCCCTGCGGGTTCGGGGCCGCGCCGGCGCCGTAGTCCATCGCCATCACGTTCACCGCGCCGATCGCCACCCCGGCGGCCTTGGCGCCCGCGACCAGGTTCACGCCGTCCTGGGTGAGACCGCTGGGCAGCACCGGGAGGGTGAAGGAGACGTCCAGCGGGCGGCCCTTGGCGGCGGCGTTCTTCTGCAGCTGGGCGATGGCCTGGGCGCGGCGGGTATTGGCTGCGGTGTCGCCGAGCGCGCCGCCCTCCACGTCGAAGTCGACCTTGGTGAGGGCGTAGGCGTCCACGGTCTTCTGGTAGGCGGCGGTGAGGTCCGCCACCGAGGCGCAGGCGGTGGCGAGCTCGCTGCCGTTGGCGCCGCCGAAGGAGGCCCGGACGTCGCCGCCGATCGCGCGCAGCGCACCGATCTGGGCCGCCACCGGGTCGGCGGTGAGGTCGCTGACGCCGCCCCACTTGGGGGTACAGCCGCCGCCCGAGACGACGAAGGCGAGGTTGAAGTTCTTCACGCCGCCGGCCTTGGCGGTGGCCACCAGGTCGAAGGGGGGCCAGAGGGAGGTGTCCACGTACGGGGCGAAGTGAGCCGTCGTCACCGGCGGGGCGGTGGTGCCGGTCGGGGACGGGGTCTGACTGGGCGTCACGGTCGGGGTCGGCTTGACCGTGGCCGTCGCGGACGCGGACGCGGAGGCGGACGGAGAAGTGGAGGCGGACGGAGAGGTGGAGGCGGTCGGCGTGGTGCTCGGGCGGCCGGAGGGGGTGGGCGGCGGGGTGCTGCCGCCCTTGCACGGGGAGTCGTTGACGGTGCAGTTGGACGGCTCGGCCTGGGCCGCGCCGCTGCCCTGGACCACGAAGCCGACCTCGACGGTCTTCCCCGGCTCGATCCGCTTGTTCCAGGACTGGGCCTTCACGGTGACGTGCCGGCCGGTGGCGCTGAAGGTGGCGTTCCACAGCGAGTCGATCCGGGCCCCGTCGGGGAGGTCGAAGCCGAGCGTCCAGTCGTCGATCGCCGCACTGCCCGGGTTGGTCACCAGGTACTGGCCGGTGTAACCGGACTCCCAGGTGCTGGTCCGGCTGTAGACGGCGCCGAGGCTGGCCGCGCCGGCCGAGGTGGCGAAGGTGACGGCGGCTCCGGCGGCGAGCACGGTGGCCAGGGCGGCCGCGAAGGCCACCGGCCCCTTGCGGCTGCGGCGGCGGTGTCCCGAACGGCGGGTGGGCTGGCTCATCTGCTCGCTACCTCCGGCGTCACCGGAAGCCCCACGCCTCCGGACCCGCCAGACGCTAGCCCGGCCGGACCGGCCGGAAGCCGTCCCTCAGCCAGCCGAACACCTCCCTTACGGCGCCGTTAAGGAAGAGCGGTGGGGGCGCGGCGAACGTGGTCACCCCGGGGGCGCGAGGAACTGCGCGCGGGGGAACGGCACCACGTATCACTGGCTCGCCTGCCCCGACCTGGCACTGGTCCGCCTTCCGACTCGCGCAGTTCCCCGCGCCCCCGGGATCACCACCTGCGTTCCCCGCGCCCCTGGTGCAATCACCCCGGCCGACGCCACGCGCCGAACCGTGCACGCGCCCCCTGGCAGGGGGTCAGCGGACGACGGTCTGGACGTCCGGGTGGTGGCCGTTCCAGGTGGCGAAGACGGAGTTGGTGGCGCCGTCCTTGGTGAAGTCGACGCGGAGCCACTTGTCGCCCTGCCAGATCTGCATCTGCCAGTCCTGGTCCGGTGTGGCCGAGACCAGTTCGGCGGTGGTGGGCTGCATGTCGAGCGCGACCCGGCCGCCGGGGACGCGGTAGCTCTTGACCGAGGAGACCGCGGCCGCGCTGCCGGGGGCCGACGCGGCGGCGCTGCCGGGGGCGGCGGGCTTCTTCGCCGGGGTGCGGCCGGGGGCCGGGCTGGTGGGGGCGAGCGGGGTGGCGGAGGGGGTCGGCGAGGCGCTCGGCGACGGTTCGACGGCGGTGGGCGGGGCGGGGGTTGACGGTGCGTCGGACGAGGGGTGGGCGGCCGAGGTGGGGAGCTGGAGGGCGGAGGGCTGTTCGAAGGCCGTCTCGGCCAGCACCGCGTGCACGCCGAACCAGGACAGCGCCACCGCCGCCCCGGTGGCAGCCGTCCAGGCGCCGAGTTGTACGAGTCCGTTCCGCATCGCGTCCACATCCTGCCGTACCGCCGGGACCGGCTGGCGTGCAGGTCAGGGAATCGGCAGGGAAGTTGCACAAATGACACCGAGGTGGCAGGGAGCGGCCGTCCGGCACTCCTGCCAGACCGACCGAGGTACAGACCACTGCTCCGGGATGGACTAGCCTGCGGCCCCATGGCAACAGTGCTCGTGGTCGAGGACGACCCCTTCGTACGCTCCGCCCTGATCCGGCACCTGGCCGATTCCGGCCACGCGGTCAGGAGCGTCGGCACCGCGCTGGAGGCGCTCCGCGAGGTGGCTCAGGTCGGGTGCGACCTGGTGATCCTGGACCTCGGTCTGCCGGACCTGGACGGCTCCGAGGCGCTGAAGATGATCAGAGGGCTGACCGACGTCCCGGTGATCATCTCCACCGCCCGGGACGACGAGGCGGAGATCGTCCGGCTGCTCAACGACGGCGCCGACGACTACCTGGTGAAACCTTTCTCCGTCGAGCACCTGACGGCCCGGATGGCAGCGGTGCTGCGCCGCTTCGGCAGCGGCAGCGCCCCGGCCGGCCGGGTGCTGCGGGTCGGCGGACTGGCGATCGACGTGCAGCGCCGGGAGGCCCTGCTGGACGCCCGGCCGCTGGACCTGACCCGGCGCGAGTTCGACCTGCTGGCCTTCCTGGCGGCCAGGCCCGGGGTGGTGGTGCCGCGCAAGGAGATCCTGGCCGAGGTCTGGCGCCAGACCTACGGCGGGGACCAGACCATCGACGTGCACCTGTCCTGGCTGCGCCGCAAGCTCGGCGAGACCGCCTCCAAGCCGCGCTACCTGCACACGGTGCGCGGCGTCGGGGTCCGCCTGGAGGCGCCCGCCGCTCCGGCGCCGGACGGCGGGGAAGCGACGTGAGGCGGCGCGACCGGGTCGGCGGGGGCGGCCACTCGCTGCGCTGGGCACTCGTCAGGGCAGCGGTGGCCGGGACCACCATGGTCGCGCTGGCCTTCCTGATCCCGCTGGGCCTGATGGTCCAGCAGACCGCGCGGGACCGCGCCTTCGCCGCCGCCGAGCGGCAGGCCGCCGCGCTCGGCCCGGCCCTGGCCATCACCACCGAACAGGACGCCATCGCAAGGGCGTTGGCCTCCACCGACTCGGCCACCCAGGAGCGGGTCGCGGTGCACCTGCCGGTCACCGGGTTCGGCCCGGGCACGGTGGTCGGCCACAGCCGGGCCGCGCAGTCCTCGGTGGCGGACGCGGCCGGCCAGGGCCGCTCCGGGCAGGGCCGGTCCTTCGTGGCCGCGGCTCCGGGCGGCTTCGTGCTGCTCAAGTCGGTGGCGGTGAGCGGCAGTCGGGTCGCGGTGGTCGAGGTGTTCGTGGCCGAGGAGGAGCTCGGGCACGGGGTGGTCACCGCCTGGCTGGTGCTCTCGGGGGTGGCGGTCGGCCTGGTGGCGATCTCGGTGCTGGTGGCGGACCGGATGGGCTCCCGGATCGTCGGCTCCTCCCGTCGGCTGGCGGCCGCCGCCCGTTCGCTCGGGAGCGGCAACCTGGCGGTCCGGGTGCCGGTGGACGGCCGGGAGTCCGAGGGCCTGCCGAACGAGCTCCGGGAGGCGGCCCACGCGTTCAACGCGATGGCCGACCGGGTGGTCCACCTGCTCGCCGCCGAACGGGAGTTGGCGGCCGACCTGTCGCACCGGCTGCGCACCCCGCTGACCGTGCTCCGGCTGAACACCGCGTCGCTGGGCAGCGGCGACGCGGCGGACGCGGCCCGGCACGCGGTGGCCCAGCTGGAGCGCGAGGTGGACCAGATCATCCGGGCCGCCCGGCGCTCCCCCGAGGACGTGCCGCAGGTGGCGATCGGCTGCGACGCGGCCGAGGTGATCCGCGAGCGGGTCGGCTTCTGGTCCGCGCTGGCCGAGGACGAGGGGCGCCGCTGGCAGCTGGCCGGGGCGGAGGGCGCCGCACCGGTGCCGGTGCAGCGCGGCGACCTGGCGGCGGCGGTGGACGCCCTGCTCGGCAACGTCTTCCGGCACACCCCGATGGGCACCGCCTTCTCGGTGGACGTGCTGGTCACCGAGGGCTCGGTGATCGTGCTGGTCGGCGACGCGGGGGCCGGCTTCGCCGACCCAGAGGCGGCGCTGCGCCGCGGCGAGGGGCAGGGCGGCGAGGGCTCGACCGGGCTCGGACTGGACATCGTCCGCAAGCTGGCCGAGACCACCGGGGGCGATCTGGCGCTGGGCCGCTCGGCCGGCCTCGGCGGAGCCGAACTGCGCCTGCGCCTGGAGACCAGGGCGACCGTCCCCCGCCCGGCGCGCCGCCGCCGCTGAGCCGCCTCCGGCCAGGGGCGCGGGGAACTGCGCGCGGCGGAAGCAGGACACCCGTGTGCCGGGTACGGGCACCCACTTGCAGGTGGTTCTCCGTACCCGGCACACGGGTCGGTGCCTTCCGAATCGCGCCCACGCGGCGGAGCCGCACACCAGCAGAGCCCCGCGCCCCTGACCGCCCTCCGGGCGGCCCGGGTGGCGCGTCGGCTAGTGCTGCAGCAGGTGCGGCGGGGCGGGGCGGTAGCCCGGCAGGTACGGGCCCGGGTAGGCGGTGCGGTCGGCGAGCAGGTGGCGGGCCGGGCCGGGGGTGCCGAGCACGGCGAGGACGGCGGTGCCGTAGCGGTCGCCGAGTTCGAACGGCTCGGTGACCGAGCGGGCGCCCCGGTCCACCGCGTAGTCGTACGCGGCGTAGGCGTCCGGCACTTCGATCACCAGGTCCAGCAGCGAGTCCCCGTGCCGCTCGACGTGCTCGGCGATCCGCCGGGCGTGCGAACTCCCCGGCGTCAGTGCGGAGCTGACGACCAGCCGGGTCGGTCCGGACTCCAGGACGTAGGAGAGCATCGAGGGGCAGCCGGTGGCCGGACCGGCCCACGCGGTGCAGCGCATGGCGAGCGAGACGGCGTAGTGGCGGGCGGCGAGGCGGGCGTCCCGGACGGCGTAGACGGCGTCGGTGCGCAGCGCCGCGAGCGGCCCGGGCCCGTCCGGGTGGAGGACGTGCGGTGCGGTGGAGACGTCGGTCAACGAGTACCTCCCCGGTGGGCCGGTCCGAGCCCCGCGGCCCGGTGTGGGGGCCCGTTCCGCGGGGCGGTGCAGGGAGCGTCCCGTCCGCGGCGGCGTTACGCAACCGGTGCTCCCGGTCCTGGGCAAGCTGCCGCCCCGGGCCGGAGAATGGCGGTCACCGCTGGACAGTTTGCCCACCCCCACGGGCACCGCCCCACCACCCCCACCCACGGACGGAGCAGCAGCCGTGCAGACGCCGAACGACGCCATCGACCAGCTCGACGGCAAGCTGATCAGGCTCCTCAGCGAGGAGCCGAGGATCGGGGTGCTGGAGTGCTCCCGCCGCCTCCAGGTGGCCCGCGGCACCGTGCAGGCCCGGCTCGACCGCCTGCAGTCCCGGGGCGTGATCGGCGGCTTCGGCCCGCAGGTGGACCCGGCGGCGATCGGCTATCCGGTGACGGCCTTCGCCACCCTGGAGATCTCCCAGGGCCAGGGGGTGGACGTGCGGGCGCACCTGACCTCGGTCCCGGAGGTGCTGGAGCTGCACACCATCACCGGGCAGGGCGACATGCTGGTGCGGATCGTGGCCCGCTCGAACGCCGACCTCCAACGGGTGATCGACCGGGTGGTGGGCTTCGACGGGATCGTCCGGGCCTCCACCGCGATCGCGCTGGAGAACCCCGTACCGTTCCGGGTGCTGCCGCTGGTCGACCAGGCGGCACGCGAACAGACCGCCCGCGAGCAGGCCGCCCGGGACCAGGCGAGTCAAGATCGACTCCATGACACCCGCACCGGCGCCTGAGCGCCGCAATCCTGACCTTCCGTCACCTGACCTTCCGTCACTTGACGCCCCGTCATTCGACCGCCCGCCGCCCGGCCGCCCGTCGCCGGAGCGCTCGTCGCCGGAGCGCCAACCGCCGCCGACCCTGATCGCCTCCGCGCAGCGGGCGCTGCGCCTGCTGGAGGCGGTGGCCCGCTACCCGCGCGGCGCCACCGCCAAGCAGCTGGCCCGGGACACCGGGCTGGCCCTCGGCACCGCGTACCACCTGCTCCGCACGCTGGTGCACGACCGCTACCTGGAGCGCCTGGAGGGCCGGTACCTGACCGGCCCCGCGGTGGCCGGGCTCTGCCGGGAGGAGGGCCCGGCGGCCGGGCGACGGCGCCTGGAGCGGATGCTGCGCCGCCTGAGCGACGAACTGGGCGCGGCCGTCTACCTCTCCCGCCACCTGCGCGGCGAGGTGGTGCTGGTCGCCTCGCACGCCGCGCCCGGGGCGCCGACGGTGGACCTCTCCGGGTTCCGGGCGGGCGCGCACGCCACCTCGGCGGGCAAGACGCTGCTGGCGCTGATGTCGGCCGAGGAGCGGCGGGCCCACCTGGCCAGGTACCCGATGGTGCCGTTCACCCCGTACACGCTGCGCGACCCGTCCCGGCTGCCGCTGCTGCCCCGGCAGGGTCCGCAGCGGGCGGCGCCGATCACGCAGTACCAGGAGTTCGCCCTGGGGGCGGCCGGGGCGGCGGTGCCGATCGTGATGGGCAGCGGGCTGGCCGCCTTCTCCGTCACCCTGCCGATGGCCCAGGCGCACCGTTTACCGCAGATCGCGGCCCAGCTGCGGTCCCGCCTGACGGACGATCTCGCGGCGGCGGCCTTCGGACTCTGACGCCCCCCGGGGAGACCTCCCCGGGAGCCGCCCTCCACCACACCACGGGGCGGACCCACGGGTGCCCGCGTCAGCAGGCGGGCACCGCACCGCCCTCGTTCAGCGCGGTGAGCGCGGCGACGGACCCGGCCAGGGTCTCCACCGGCACCAGCCGCAGCCCGGCCGGCAGGTTCACCTTGGCCTCGGAGCACTCGCTCCTGGGGACCAGGAAGACGGTCGCCCCGTCCCGGGCCGCGGCCTGGGTCTTCAGCGGCACCCCGCCGACCGCGCCGACGTTGCCCTGGTCGTCGATGGTCCCGGTGCCGGCGACCACGCGGCCGCCGGTCAGGTCACCGCCCTTGCCGTCCCCGGCCAGCTTGTCCACGATGCCGAGCGCGATCAGCTGCCCGGCGCTCGGCCCGCCGACCGCGCCCAGGTCGACCTTCACCTTGACCTGGGCCGGCGAGAGCTTGAGGTAGTTCAGGGCGGCGGTGGTGGCGCTGTCCTGGGAGTCCGTCATCTGTTCGGCCGTCACCTGCTCGGCCTTCTCCGGGTCCGTGTCCGGGTAGACGGCCTCGGAGGGCAGCACGGCCTCGTCCGGGTCGAGCCAGGCGCTCAGCGCCTCGGCCAGGCTGAGCCGCTCGCCGGGGTTGGTGGCCGAGATGGTCACCATCCGCAGCTGTCCGCTGGTGGTCCGCACCGGCGCCCCGGTGACGGTCAGCACCGGCCGGTCCTGGTAGGAGCCGAGCACGTCCGCGGTGTCGCCGGGCATGGTGAGCGTGTAGGGCAGCGGCACGAAGGCGGCCGTCCCGAACAGCGCCGCGACCAGCACCCCGCACAGGGTCAGCGCACGGGCCCGCGGCCCGGGCAGCCGGCGGGCGCGGGGGGCCGGGGACGGGTTCTGGTCGGGCACACCGAGATCGGACACACCGTGATCGTACGGGGTCGCCTCCGCCGCCGGGCCCACCGCCGGGCGTTCGGCGGCGGGGTGTCAGGGTGGCGGGGTGTCAGGGCGGCGCGTGCGGCGGCGGGCCGTCGGCGCAGGGCGCTCAGCGCAGGGCGTCGGCCACCTCGGTGGCGGCCTCCACCACCCGCGGGCCGACCCGCTCGGGCACCAGGCCGTTGAGCATCACCACGCCGACACTGCCCTCGATGCCGCTGAGGCCGATCAGCGCGGCGGCGGCGCCGCTGGCGCCGGACTGCTCCTCGGCGCGGGTGATCACGAAGCCCTGGTCGGGGCGGCGCTGGCCGGGGAAGTTGCGGGCCTCCAGGATGGCGCGGCCGGCCGCGCTCTCGTCCAGCGGGTGGCGCAGGCCGGTGCGGTAGGCGACGTGGAAGTCGGTCCAGCTGGGCTCGACCACGGCGACCGCGAGCGCCTCCGCGCCGTCCACCAGGGTCAGGTGGGCGGTGGCGCCGAGGTCCTCGGCCAGGCTGCGCAGTGCGGGCAGCGCGGCCTCGCGCAGCAGCGGGTGGACCCGGTGCGCGAGCCGGAGCACGCCGAGGCCGACCCGGGCCCGGCCGCCGATGTCGCGACGGACCAGTCCGTGCTGCTCCAGGGTGGCCAGCAGGCGGTAGACGACGGTCCGGTTGACGGCCAGCCGTGCCGCCAACTCGGTCACGGTCAGGCCGCGTTCGGAGTCGGCGAGCAGCTTGAGGACCCGGACACCACGGTCCAGGGTCTGGGAGGTCTCGGCAGTCACGACGCGCATTCCTTTCTGCGGCGGTCACCTGGCTCCGGGCAGGGGGAACCGGAGCCGGAGACCGGGGTGTCGCGCGCAGGTGGGGGTTTTCCGCGCTGAGGCGGTGCGTCGGCTCCTTCGACGAACGCACAGCCTTGCGGTGCGCCCGTCCCGACCGCGGGTGGTCGTTCGAGAGAGCGTGGGGAGAAAGTAGTGAACGGAGACCGCACAGCGGAAGGCCTTGTCCAAAATTCGGTCAACATCCGTTATCGAACGCGCGCCAAAAGCGGACATCAAGCCCATTTCCCAGGGGCAAATCAGTCGTGCGTTCGAAGGAATTCCGGAGTCCGGACACGGGCGGTGTGAACGGACGGTGTGAACGGACTCCGGACGGGGGCCGTCAGTTGGCCCACTCCTTGACCTTGGCGATCCGGGCCTTCAGCTGGTTGGCGGTGGCCTGGGCGGTGAGCGGACCGCCGCACTGGCGGCGCAGCTCGTTGTGGATGGTGCCGTGCGGCTGGTTGGTCCGGTGGTGCCAGGCGGCCACCAGACCGTTCAGCTCCTTGCGCAGGTCGCGCAGCTCCTGATGGGTCACCACCGGACGCTGCTCGGCCGGGAGTTCGAGCAGGTCGGCCTCCTCGGCCGGCTTGCCCTTGGAGCGCTGGATCTGCCGGGTCTGGCGCTTCTGCAGCAGCATCTGCACCTGGTCCGGCTCCAGCAGGCCCGGGATGCCGAGGTAGTCCTCCTCCTCCTCGCTGCCCGGGTGCGCCTGCATCCCGAACTCCATGGAGTTGTAGAGCACCCGGTCGAAGACCGCGTCCGAGCCGATCGCCTCGTAGCTGAACTCGTCGCCGCCCGCGCCGTCCGGGCCGTCGTCGGCCCGCTCGGCCTCGGCGAGCAGCCGGTCCTCCTCGTCGAAGAGGCCCTCGCCCTCCTTCTTCGGCCGGTCCAGCACGTGGTCGCGCTGGAGCTCCATCTCGTTGGCGAAGCCGAGCAGGGTGGGCACGGTGGGGAGGAAGACCGAGGCGGTCTCGCCGCGCTTGCGGGCGCGCACGAAGCGGCCGACGGCCTGGGCGAAGAACAGCGGGGTGGAGATCGAGGTGGCGTACACCCCCACGCAGAGCCGGGGCACGTCGACGCCCTCGGACACCATCCGGACCGCGACCATCCAGCGCGAGGTGCCGGCCGCGTAGTCGGAGATCCGCTGGGAGGCCTCGGTCTCGTCCGAGAGCACCAGGGTGACCTTCTCCCCGCTGATCTCGCGCAGGATCTTGGCGTAGGCCCGGGCCACGTTCTGGTCGGTGGCGATCACCAGGCCGCCGGCGTCCGGGATGGCCTTGCGGACCTCGCTGAGGCGCTTGTCGGCGGCCTGCAGCACGCTCGGGATCCACTCGCCCTGCGGGGCCAGCGCGGTCCGCCAGGCCTGGGCGATCAGGTCCTTGGTCATCGGCTCGCCGAGCCGCGCCTCCAGCTCGTCGCCGGACTTGGTCCGCCAGCGCATGTTGCCGCTGTAGGACAGGAAGATCACCGGGCGGACGACGTGGTCGGCCAGCGCGTGCCCGTAGCCGTAGGTGTAGTCGGCCACCGACTTGCGCAGGCCGTCGGTGTCCACGCCGTACTGGACGAAGGGGATCGGGTTGGTGTCGGAGCGGAACGGCGTCCCGGTCAGCGCGAGGCGCCGGGTGGCCGGTTCGAAGGCCTCGAAGCAGGCCTCGCCCCAGGACTTGGAGTCACCGGCGTGGTGGATCTCGTCCATGATGACCAGGGTCTTGCGGGCCTCGGTCCGGTTGCGGTGCAGCATCGGGTTGACGCCCACGCCCGCGTAGGTGACCACGATGCCGTGGTACTCCTTCGACAGCGGGCCGGAGGAGTACGCCGGGTCGAGCTTGATCCCTATCCGCCCGGCCGCCTCCGCCCACTGCTTCTTCAGGTGCTCGGTCGGCGCGACCACGGTGATCTGCTGCACCAGGTGGTTGTGCAGCAGGTACGAGGCCAGGGTCAGGGCGAAGGTGGTCTTGCCGGCGCCGGGGGTGGCGACCGCGAGGAAGTCCCGCGGCTGGTTCTCGACGTACTTGTCCAGCGCACCCTGCTGCCAGGCCCGGAGCTTGCCCGCAGTGCCGTAGGCGGCACGGCTGGGGAAGGCCGGGGACAGGTGGTGCGAGCCCGCGTGGGCGGCCTTCGCCGCGGTGTGCGGCTGGGCGTCCGAGAAGAGCGGGGTCATGGCGGAGCTGGCGGCAGTACTCACGGTCTCCGAGGGGGGATCGTCGCAGGTCAGGGCCGTTGTGGCAGGCCCGATCCACGGTGGGACGGCGGTCGGACAACCCGCCTAGCCTACCGGGGCCCGGCCGGGAGGGCGGCCCGACACGGGCGCCGCGCGGGTACCCCCGGGGCCCTGGTCAGCGGCTTCCGCGGGCCCCTTCCGAGGCCTCCCGGGGAGCCTCGCCCTGTGATGCGGATCACCCGTTTCCCCCACCCGAGTCGCGTAAGCCCCGGGCGCCCCACCCGTCTCACCGGAGTGGCCCCGAACGAACGGGTCCGCACGCACCGCCACCGGGAGGCACCCATGTCCGTCGTCGAGCAGGTCGTCCAGGCCCACCTCATCGTCAGCGCGCACCGCTCGGCCCCGCTCCGGGTCACCCTGCGCTACCGGGCCTGCGACCCGCTGGCCGTGCGGATGGGCTTCCCCGCCGAGTTCGCCCTGGACGGCGAGCCCGTCCCGGACGGCGTCCCGGAGATCACCTGGGTGTTCGCCCGGGAGCTGCTCGCGGGCGGGGTGGACCTGCCCTGCGGCCAGGGCGACGTGCACGTCCGCCCCTCCTCCCCCCGGCACACCCTGGTGGAGCTGCGCTCCCCCGAGGGCACCGCGCTGGTCCGCTTCCCCGCCCCGGAGCTGCGCCGCTTCCTGTGGCGCAGCCACGCCCTGGTGGCGGCCGGCCAGGAGCACCTCCACCTGGACGCCGACCGGGCGCTGGCCGAGCTGCTCCGGTGATCCGGCGGGGCCTCAGGAGGAGAGCTTGCGCATCAGGCGCACCCCCTGAGCGGGCGTCAGGTGCGGCAGGTACGCCTTGCCGATCGCCCGGCTGATGCTGGCCAGCGCCGCCGGGTCGGGGTACACCATGTACATCGGGCGGTACTCGGGCTGGAACTTCGCCTTGAAGGCCAGCAGCGAGCGGAAGCCGTACACCGGCTCCATCGACCGGCCCAGCCAGTCCATCAGCCGGTCCAGCGCCGTCGGCTGCCCGCCCCGCTCGACCCGGGCCAGCGGGGCGCCGGACAGGCTGAGCCACTCGGCGCCCTCCTCCTTGAAGCCCAGCGCGGCCGAGGCGATCAGGAACTCCATCACGCCCCGGAAGCCCTCCGAGCGGCGGCGCATGAAGTCCAGCGTCCAGCCGACCGGCACGCCGTCCCGGTACACCGGCATCCAGCTGGTGAGCCCGTGCACGGTGCGGTCCCCGTCCACCGCGACCAGGATCCGCACCGCCGGGTCGGCCAGCTCGTCCAGCCCGCCGAGCGTGAAGCCCATCTCGGGCAGGCCCTTGTCCGAGACCCACTCCTCGGAGATCGAGCGGATCTGGTCCTTCACCGCGATCGGGGCGTCCGCCCAGCTCCACCACTCGGCGGTGATGCCCTGTTTGGCGGCCTTGTTCAGCGAGGTCCTGATGTCCTGCCACTTCTTGCCGGTGAAGGCCAGGTCGGGCAGCGGCACCACGGTGTCCTCGGCCACCTGGAGCGAGCGCCAGCCGAGCCGCTCGGCCTCCTGCTGGACCTGCGGGGTGACGCTGTAGAAGCACGGGGTCCAGCCGCGCTCGTCGCAGTACCGGGCGAATCCGGCCACCGCCCGCTCCCGGGCCGCCGGCTCCCCGAACGGGTCGCCCGTGGTCAGCGCCACGGTGGCCAGCACCCGGTACGCCACCGCCGCTTCGCCCCGCTCGTCGAACCAGTAGTGGTTGCCGTCCCAGGTGGTGATGAAGGACAGCGTCGAGCCGCCGTACCTGGTCAGCAGCTCCCGGGCCCGGGCCGCGTCCTCGGCGTCCACGTGCACCACCGGGCGGCGGAAGGCCAGCAGCAGCGCCGTCAGCGCCACCGCCCAGAACAGCACCCCGCACCAGATCTGGGTGGCCTGCGCCGTCCCGCCCGCCGCGATCGGGTAGTCCGGCACCAGCGCGTTGTAGGCCGGCGGCAGCAGCTCCGAGGGCAGGCCGGCCACCAGCTGCCCGAAGGTGGCGTCCGGCTCGTACTGGTCCCGCACCAGCCAGCCGATCCCGACGTACGCACCGCAGCTGAGCAGCAGCGTCGCGCCGACCACCGCCCCCAGCCGGCGCACCACCCGGCCCGGCAGCAGCTGGTCGAAGCGCTGACGGGTGATCAGCAGCAGTACCAGGACCAGCACCGGGAGCAGCATCGCCTCGCCCATCAGCTGGATCAGGAAGCCCGCGCCGCCGGTCCGCGCGAACTCGTCGTAGTTGTCCACCAGCAGCCAGACCAGCAGGCCGGCCCAGGCCAGCTCGGTCACCACCGTCAGCCACCAGGCCAGCCGCAGTCCCCGGCGCAGCCCCTCCGCCAGCACCAGCAGCAGGGCCGGGACCAGGGCCGCCATCAGGCGCCCGGGCGAGTCGAAGAACCGCAGGGTGGAGTGCGCGGCGGCGCAGGCCCGGGCCGACTCGTCACAGGCGTCGGCCACCTCCTCGGCCGAGGGCACGTGCGAGAAGTAGAGCTCGCTCATGGTGTTGAACGGCCCGATCGCGTCCTTGTACAGCGAGGCCACCAGCGGGCCGACCGCGGTGGCCACCAGGCAGAGCGCCACCAGCACCCGGGCCTCGGTGTGCGAGACCCCGCGCGGGCGGGCCGGGCCCCGGTGGAACAGCAGCGCCCCCAGCAGCAGGCCGACCAGCACCGCGGCCACCCGGCGCACGCCCTCCAGGTGCCCGATGTAGAGCATGGTGACCACCGGCATCAGCACCACCAGCAGCCGCAGCCGGCGCCGCCAGAGCGCGGTCAGCCGGTAGCTGAGCACGGCCGCCAGGCCGAGCAGCCCGGGCGCCGGGCCGACCGCGATCTGGTCCTGGACCGCCTGCGTCCAGTTCAGGTCCGCCGCCACCCCGAGCCGCACCAGGGCCACCCCGAGCAGCGAGCCCAGCACCTGGCAGACCGTCAGCGCCAGTGCGCTGCGCGCCGCGCCGAGGCGCTGCTCCGCGACCGGGCCGACCAGCAGCAGGACGAGGGTGGTCACCACGTACGCGCCGATGCCCGGCATCCACAGCAGCGAGCTCAGCGGGGTCCACCAGCGCCCGGCCTCCAGGGTCGGCAGGCCGACCCCGACCCGCTCCAGCAGCGGCTGGTCCGGCCCGGCGCCGAGGCTGCCGGTGGCCGCGCCGACCACCCACAGCGCGAGGAACAGCACCAGGGTCAGCGGGGCGGTGCGCACCCGGGCCGCCAGCACGGCCGCCATCCGCAGCCGGCGGTGCCGCTCGGGGGCCGGGGTGGTGGGCGCCCCGGCGGCGGGCGAGGGATCGGTCGTCGCATCGGTCATCGGATCAGTCCCGTCGTCCGGGCCAGCCAGGTCAGGTTGTCGCCGAGCCCGGCCCGGAAGGTGTTCCAGTCGTGGCCGCCCGGGACGGTCTGGAAGTGCGCCCGCATCCCGGCCGCGACCGCCGCCTGGTACACCACCTTCTGCTGCGGCCCGTACTCCCCGTCGCCCTCGCCGACCACGAAGGCGGCGTCGGTGTCGGGGAAGCGCTGACGGGCCATCACGTGCAGCGGGTCGACCGCGTCGAAGGCCGCCTCGTCACCGCCGAAGGCCTCCTCCACGGTCTTGTCGTGGCTGCCCAGGGTCGGCTCCTGCTGGCCCGAGATGTCCAGGAAGGAGCCGTAGACCTGGGGTGCGTTGACCGCCAGCTGGAGCGCGCAGGTGCCGCCCAGCGAGAGCCCTCCGATCGAGGTGGCGGTGCGGCCGGTGGCGGTCTGTAGGTGCGCGTGGATCCAGTCCGGGACGTCCTCGGCGAGGTAGGTCTGGGACTGGGCGATCCGGGAGTTCATGCAGAGCGTGTTGGCCCACTGGGAGCCGATCTGGTCCACCACCACCACGATCGGGGCCAGGCCCTGGTGCGCGGCGGCGAAGGCGTCCATCTGCTCGGGCAGCTGACCGGAGTTCACCCAGTCCCCCGGCGAACCGGGCTGACCGGCCATCAGCACCAGCACCGGCAGCAGCGGCCGCGGGTCGGCCTGGTAGGCGGGCGGCAGGTAGACGTACGCGTCCCGGGCCTTGAAGCCGGACTTGGTGCCGGGCACCGGCGTGGTGGAGACGGTGCCCTTGGCCGGCAGCCCGGCCGGGGCGTGCCAGACCTCGGAGAGCACCTTGCCCGGCGGCACCTGCACGGTCCGGACCCTGCCGGTGGTCAGTGCGTCGGTCTTGCCGATCCACGGCGCCAGCAGCACCCGCAGGGTCGGGTACTGGTCGAACTCCCGGTTGATCTGCGAGGAGGACATCAGCACCACCAGGGCCGCGGCCAGCGCGGCCACCGCCCGTCCGCGCCAGCGCAGCGGCGGCATCCGGAACAGGGCCAGGCAGACGCCCAGGATCCCCACCCCGGTCCAGACCAGCGTCGGCCGCGGCAGCCCGTCCGGCAGCGGCTGCCACCAGTCGTCCACCACGTACTTCAGCAGCACCGTCAGGGCGGCGGCGGTCACCACCGCGCACGGGAAGCGCCGGGTCCACCAGCCGCGGCCCCGCGACACCGCCAGTCCGAGCAGCGCGGCGCACCCCGCCACCAGCACCAGGTAGGGGATCACCCCCGTGGTCAGGCTCCAGTCCAGCGGGTTCCAGGCCGCGATCGTCATGCCGCTCTTCTCCTCCGTCCTTCCGTCCCTCGGTGGCCCGCCGGCTGACGCGCGGTCAGGCGGCGGCGCCGCGCGCGCTGCGCACCAGATGGGCGAAGACCACCACGTTCGCCTCCCAGCCGCGGGCCGCCGAGTAGTCGCCCCCGCAGGTGATCAGGCGCAGCTGGGAGTCCCTGCCCTGGCCGTACACCCGGGTGTCCGGGAAGTCCCGCTTCGCGAAGCTCTCCACCGCGTCCACCACGAACCAGCCGGTGCCGCGGTCCTCGCCGTCCACCGCGACCTGGTCGCCCTTGTGCAGCGAGCCGAGCCGGTAGAAGACCGCCGGGCCCTCCGCAGTGTCGACGTGCCCGGCCACGATGGCGGTTCCGCGCTGACCTGGGGTGATTCCCTCGCGGTACCAGCCCGCGAGGTTCCGTTCCTTCTCCGCCGGGGGCTCCAGCCTTCCGCCGCCGTCCAGTCCCAGCCCGGTCACCGGGGCGTCCACGCCGATCGCCGGGATCCTGATCCGGGTCGGAACCGCGCGCTCCCTCGGCGGCACCAGCAGCGCGGCCGAGGTCGCCCCGTCCATCGCCTGCGCCGCCCCCGGAGCCGGCGGCAGCACGATCCCCCCGCCGCCCAGCAGCCACGCCCCCACCACCAGCGCACCCCCGGCCGCCACCGCCCCGGGCCACGGTCCCGACACCAGCTGGCGCGCCACCCGCACTCCCTCGCTCCGCCCGACTCACGACCCCGCCAGTCAACCGGCCATCCGCCCCGCCCACCCGCTGTGAGCTACTGAACGGGTGACCGAACGGCGCGGCAAAGTGGTTACACCGGGGGCGCGAGGAACTGCGCGCAGGGGAACGGCAGCACCTGCAACTGGCTGACGGTGATTCAGTTGCAGGTGAGCCGCCTTCCGACCCGCGCAGTTCCTCGCGCCCCCGGTATCACCACGTACGTTCCGCGCGCCTCAGCGTCAGTTTCCGCGCGCCCCGGGGTCACGTTCCGCGCGCCCCCAACGTCACGGTCTGCCGCGTCCCCCGGCCCGGGCGCCCCGGAGGCGACGGCGGGTCAGCAGGCCCTCCCCCGCCAGGCCGGCGGCCAGGATCGCGGGGAGTTCGGAGGACTTCTCGTACAGCAGGAAGCGCGCCCGCCGGGCGGGCCGGAAGCGCGCGGCGGCCCGGCGCCGCTCGTCCAGGCGCCACCAGCGGCCGAGCAGGCGGAGCACCGCCAACCGGGCCCCCGGCGCCATGGTGAAGTTCAGCGAGAGCCGCCGCAGGCCGAACTCACCGGCCCGCAGCAGCACTTCGGTGAGCAGGTGGGAGACAAGCCCGTCGTCCGACTCGCGGTCGCGACGGATCAGGTCCAGCGCCAGCCCGTCCCCGCCCCAGGGCACCAGGCTGACCAGCGCGCAGACCCGCCCCCGCTCGTCCCGTGCCTCGGCCAGCAGGCAGTCCCCGTCCGCCGGGTCGCCGAACCGCCCGAGGGTCAGCACGAAGTCCCGGACGTCCCGGCCGTGCCGCCAGGCGTCGGCCAGCCGCACCAGTTCGGCCACCTCCTCCTCGGGGACGTCCCGGTGACGCCGGATCACCGCCCGGTACCCGGCGGCGGTGACCCGGGCCCGGACCGCCCGCAGCTCGGGCCCGGGCGCGAAGCCGGCCGCCGTGACCACGCCCTCGTCGCCGTACTCCAGGGCCCGCAGCCCCTCCGCCCGGTACGCCTCGCTCCCCCGCCCGCCCGGCCCGATCACGGCGGGCACCCAGCCGGCCTCCCGGACCCGTTCGCGCCAGGCCGACACCGCTCCGCCCCAGGCCCCGGGGTCGCCGACCGGATCCCCGGCGGCGAAGGAGACCCCGTTGAGCACCCGGTGGACCACCGCGGCCCGCCCGTCCGGCGCCCAGCAGACGGCGCGGTCCCGACGGAGCGCCAGGTAGCCGAGCGGGTCCCGCTCCCCGTACCGGGCCAGCAGGGCGCGCAGCCGCTCCTCGTCCGGCGGCTCCAGCCGCTCGGTGCCGCGCGGGGAGCGGAACAGCATCCGCACCGCGAACAGCAGCACACCGGCGCCGAGCACGTTGAGCAGCAGGTCCAGCCAGCCGGGCACGGTCAGGTCGGTGTACTCGACCAGCCCGGCCATGGTGACCAGCCGCAGCGCGACGTACTGGGCGCAGTCGCCCCAGCCGGGGTGCTCGCCCTCGTCCGCCAGCCGCAGCAGCACCGTGCCCAGGCCCGTCATCAGGGCGCCGCCGCCGAGCAGCACGGTGAGCCCGGCGGCCAGGTTGCCCCGTTCGCCCCGGGCCCGGAAGGCCGGGCGGGCGGCCAGCAGGGCGAGCAGCAGGGCGGTGGTGAGGCCGGCCGAGACCCAGTTGAAGGGGTGGGCGCGGTCCTCCGGCAGCACGGCCAGGGCCAGCGCGCAGAGGGCCGCGTACCCGGCCACCACCACGGTGGTGACCAGCCAGGCGGCCCGCTTGCGGCGGCGGACCATCACCGCGAGCAGGCCGGCGAAGAGCGCGGCGGTGAAGCCGGCGGTCAGCAGCACCGGGGTGAAGTACTCGCCGCTGTTGGCCCGCTGGACCCGGTCCCGGAACGGGGCGATCAGGCCGGCCACCAGGTTCAGCAGGGTGGCCACCCGCAGGTACCACTCGACGGCGGTCGCGCAGCGCCGCCGCCAGCGGGGCAGCGGCCGGGGCACCGGCTCACGGGCCGTCACCTCCGCTGCGGGGGACGGCGGTCCGGGGGCGGGCGCGGGCACGACCGTGGCCTCCACCGCCGCCGGGCTGGGGTCCGGGGCGCCCGCCAGCACGTCGTAGAAGGAGGTCTTGGCCGCCACCACCCGGCGGTGGAAGCGCTCCTCCCGCCGCTCCGCCCGGGCCAGCCGCCGCGGCCTGGCGTGGTAGCGCCAGCGCGCCCACGGGCTGGCCGGGCGGGCCAGCCGGAGCATCCCGACCACCGCCAGCGGGGGCACCATCACCCCGATCAGGCCGGTCCAGATCTTCCCCTTGAACAGGCAGACCAGCACCGGCACCAGCAGCAGCCCGGCCACCCCGACCTGACCGACGGTTAGCTTCCCGGAGAAGCCGCCGAGCGGCAGCTCGCCGAGCAGCAGCAGCCCGATCAGCGAGACCACCAGGATCACCGCGTCCACCGAGGCCCGGCCCTGCTCGCTCCAGTACACGTCCTGGAGGTGGAGGACCAGCGCGAACTCGTCCAGCACCAGTCCGCAGCCGATCCCGAAGCCGACCGCGAGCACGTTCCACAGCTGACCGCCGTCGCCGCGGACCGCGAAGGCGCCGACCCCGCAGACCACCATCAGGCCCTGGCCGAAGACCACGTGGTGGATGTGCAGGCCGCCGGGCGTGACGTTGCCGGGCCACCAGCTGGTGCCCCGGCGGATCATGCGGACGCTGAACCGGATGAACAGGAACGAGCCGATCAGACCGAGCAGCAGCAGGAAGAGCGGCTCCCGGCCGGTGTCGACGATCCGCTCCCGGTAGGCGTCGAGCAGCGACTGCCACATCGGCTGCTGCTCCTCCCTCCGGCCGGGCGGGGTCACCCCCATCTGACGGCCGGTCAGCACGGCGCGCCACCCGGGTACTCCGCGCGGGTGAGCGCGCCGCGCACGCCCGCAGGATCACCCGTGGTGCCCGCCCCGCCTTCCCCGTTTCGCGCCGGTCCGCGTGGGAAGCTTTGGCCCGATCACCGACATCCATGCACTTATCGGACAAACAGCCCACGCTGCTCCTGCTCCGACGAGCCACCGAAACGGACGTGCCCATGGACGCAATCTCCCGCCGCAGCCTGCTGGCCGCCGGAGCAGCCACCGCCGCCACCCTGGCGGCCGGCTGCGGCAGCGGCATCACCAACGAGGGCGAACAGGCCGCCCCACCCGCCAACGCGCCCGCCGGCCCCGGCGAACAGGCCGCCCCCGCCAAACCCCCCGCCGTCTCGATCGGCGACGGCTCCACCTCGGACACCGGCCCCCAGCCCAACCAGCCCACCCCCGAGAAGCTCAAGCCCGGCGAGCGGCCCCCGCAGTTCGTGGTCTTCTCCTGGGACGGCGCCGGCGAGCTGGACAACCGCCTCTTCACCCGCTTCCGTGCCCTCGCCAAGGAGCACAAGGCCTCGATGACCTTCTTCCTCTCCGGCATCTACCTGCTGCCCGAGGGCAAGAAGGACCTCTACCACCCGCCCCAGCACCGGGTCGGCGCCAGCGACATCGGCTACCTGTCGGACCAGCACATCCACGACACCATCGAGCAGTTGGGCGCCGCCTGGCTGGAGGGCCACGAGATCGGCACCCACTTCAACGGCCACTTCTGCGGCTCCAACGGCGGCGGCCGCTGGTCCCCCGAGGAGTGGGACAGCGAGATCCAACAGGCGATGGACTTCGTGATGAACTGGAAGACCAACACCGGCTTCACCGACCTGCCCGCACTGCCCTTCGACTACCGCAAGGAGCTGATCGGCGCCCGCACCCCCTGCCTGGAGGGCCAGCGCGGCCTGCTGCCCACCGCCGTCAAACGGAACTGGAAGTACGACTCCAGCGGCCCCGGCGGCACCCAGGTCTGGCCGCAGAAGTTCCAGGGCGGCGCGCTGTGGGACATGCCGCTGCAGTCCGTCCCCTTCCCCGGGCACAGCTTCCAGGTGCTCTCGATGGACTACAACATCATGTACAACCAGTCCGGCAACAACACCAAGGGCAACCCGGGCTCGTACGACGCCTGGCGCACCCAGGCCACCGGCTCCCTGCTGGCCGGCTTCGAACGCGCCTACACCAGCAACCGGGCCCCGCTCTACATCGGCAACCACTTCGAGCAGTGGAACGGCGGCATCTACATGGACGCCGTCGAACAGACCATCAGGACCATCGCCGCCAAGCCCGAGGTCCGGATGGTGTCGTTCCGTCAGCTGGTGGAGTGGCTGGAGGTCCAGGACCCCGCCGTACTGCGCAAGCTCCAGACCCTCACCCCCGGCCAGGCCCCCACCGGCGGCTGGGAGACCTTCCTCGGCACCCCCTAACGCGCCGTCAGCTCTCCGGCCGGCCGCGCCGCCCGGTCCTCGGCCGCCCGGTCCTCAGCCGGTTGGTCCTCCGCCGGCCGGTCCCCGGTCGGCCGGACCCGGCCGGAGAGCAGGGCGCCGACCAGCGCCACGCCCGTCATCACCAGGAAGATCGCCGTGAACGGGGCCACCGGCACCGAGGCCGCCCCTTCCGCCGCCGCCAACGAACCGCCGCCCAGGCCCGCGAACAGGACCCCGGCCAGGCCGATCAGCAGCACGTTGCCCAGCGCGTCGCTGAGCTGGAGCGAGGAGGAGTTCACCCCGGCCTCCTCCGGCGCCGAGAGCTTCATCATCAGCACGCTGATGCTGGCCACAGCCAGCCCCATCCCGACCCCGCCGACCGCCCAGGCCGCGGCCGCCACCCAGACCGGCACCGCCGGTACGAGCACCAGCGCCGCCCCCGCGATCGACACCGCCGTCAGCAGGAACCCGACCCAGATCATCGTCTCCCGGTGCGCCTGCGCCGCCGGCAGCCCCTGCAGGAAGGAGCCCAGCGCCCAGGAGAGCCCGCCGCTGGTCAGGGTCAGCCCGGCCATCGTCGGCGACAGCCCGCGCTGGGTCACCATCATCAGCGGGATGAAGGCCTCGGCCGCGAAGAACGCCCCCGCCGCGATCCCGCGCAGCAGGATCACCGTCGGCAGCCCCCGGGCCGCCCGCAGCGCCCCCGCCGGCAGCAGCCGCACCACCGCCGGCCCCAGCAGGGCCACGCCCGCCGCCGCCGGCAGCAGCCCGAGCAGGTCGAGCCGCTGGCCCGCGTACTGGAGCAGCCCCGCACCGAGCGCGGCCATCGCCGCCCGCAGCGTCCTGGCCCGGTCGAACTCCTTGGCCTCGGCGGGCGGTTGGGCCCGCTCGGAGCGCCGCAGCGCCGGGCCCATCACCGCCAGCGGCAACAGGATCAGCACCGGCACCGCCAGGAACACCCAGCGCCAGCCCAGGTGCTCGGTCACCGCCCCCGAGACCACCGGCCCGACGATCGAGGGCAGCACCCAGGCCGCCGAGAAGGCCGCGAACACCGACGGCCGCAGCCGCTCCGGGAACGCCCGCCCCACCACCACGTAGAGCGCCACGATCACCAGCCCGCCCCCGAGCCCCTGCACGGCCCGGCCCGCCACGAACATCCACATGTTCACGGCCGCCCCGGCCAGCACCAGCCCCGCCCCGAACACCGCGATCCCCGCGAACAGCGGCCCGATCGGCCCCCGCCGGTCCGCCCACTGCCCGGATATCACCAGCGCGAACAGCGTCGAGGTGAAGTACCCCGAGAACGCGAAGGCGTACAGCCCCAGCCCGTGCAGGTGCTCCGCCGCCACCGGCATCGCGGTGTTCACCGCCGTCGCCTCGAAGGCCAGCAGCAGCACCACCGAGACGATCCCCAGCGTCAACGCCCGGTACGGGCCGCTGAGCACACCGCCCTCTCCCTCGGAGGGCGGTTCGTGCACGGTCTGGGTGGCGCTGCCGGCTGCTGTGGTCATGCCCGACATCGTAAGTGCCGTCCGGCGAAATGACCCCTGACCTGCAGGCCCGTTCTCGCTACCCCGCAGGTCCTAGGCCCGGCCGGCCCTCCCGGTCGCGGTCAGTGCAGCACCTTCAGCCCCACCACACCGCCGAGGATCAGCACCAGACAGGTCACCCGGGCCGCCGTCACCGCGTCCCCCATGACGGCCATCCCGTACAGCGCCGTCCCGATCGCCCCGATCCCGACCCAGACCGCGTAGCCCGTCCCCAACGGGATGCTCTTCATCGCGTACGCCAGCCCGCCCATGCTCAGCAGCAGGGCCACCCCGAACACCACGCTCGGCACCAGCCGGGAGAACCCCTTCGACGCCTCCAGGGCCACCGCCCACACCGTCTCCAGCACACCGGCGACGATCAACACGACCCAAGCCATGACGGGCACTCCTCGCAGTAGGTCTCGACTTCACTACTGCGCCGTCTTGTCGTTCCGGGTACGACGCGCCTCGTCCGGGGTGATCACTCACCTGCCCCCGAGGCTAGCACGCGGCCGCGTTCCGACCCTCCGGGCCGCGACACACGGAATTCACGTTCGGGGATTGACGCGGGCTCGGTTTATCCGCCACCATGAATTCACACAGCGCCCCCGGGGATTCCGGGGCCGGACGACAGGAGCAGGCCATGAGCAGGAAGACGGTGGCGATCGCAGCGCCCCGCACCTGTGCCGCTCCCTGTTGTCACTCCTGTCGCTGACCTCTCTCCCCCTTGCCGGCAGCCGTCGCTGACCTGCCGTCACCCCTTCTTGGCCGTGTGCCCGAGTGGTTGAGGGAACCGCCTGCAAAGCGGTGTACACGGGTTCGATTCCCGTCATGGCCTCCGAATGCCGAATTCACCCTCCCGATGCGGGAGGGTGAATTCGGCATGCCCTTTTCCGCATTTCCGTGTTTCCGCGCACCGCATTTCCGGTAACTCCGAAAACGCCGGGGCCCGGCCGCAGGATCTCCCCTGCGGCCGGGCCCCGGTCGTCGTTCGGCGTGCCGCCGGTCAGTCGATCACCGGCGGGTTGGCCTTCCCGCCGGTACGCCAGGTGTCCTCGTCCTCGACCAGGTAGTCCGGACGGTTGCCGTTCTTGTCCTTCTTCTTGCCGCCGGCAGCACCCATCCCGGGCATGCCACCCGCACCGGCCGCGCCACCGCGCCCCTGACCGCCCTGGCCGAGGCCCGAACCGCCCTGGGTGAACGAACGCCCACTGGCCCCGCCGGCCTTGGCACCGCCGACCGTCCCGCCCTCCTTGCGGACCAGACTCGGCTTGCCGCCACCGGCCTTGCCACCGGCGCCACCACCGGCACCGGCCCCCGGCATGCCACCCATCCCGGGCTGACCCGTACGGCCCGAACCAGCACCACCGGCCCCGGCACCCGCACCGGCCCCGGCACCGCCGCGGCCCGCACCACCGGCACCGGCCCCGGCGCCACCACGGCCCGCACCACCAGCGATCCCACGACCACCACCGGCACCACCACCACCGACGCCACGGCCACCGCCGCCACCACCGATACCCGGCAGCCCCATCGGCGGCAGCCCACCGCCACCACCGCCGCCACCACCACCACCACCGAGCCCCGGCCCCGTCGGCACCGTCGGCACGTTGTGCCCCGGCGCCGGCAAGGTCGACACCGGCGGAACCACACTGTCCAGCCGCGGCCCACCCGGCAACGGGTGCACCGGCGTCGGCACCCGCCCATCCGGCACCCCGGGCCCGGTCGGGCCCGTCGGGAGGGTCGGCGAGTGCGGCCCGTCCGGCTTCGGCACACCGGGCGTGCCGCCGGGCGGCGTCCAACCGGGCTTGTCGTTGCCGCTACCCGGCGGCTGCACCGGAGGCTTGATCTCCGGCTGCGGGCGCACCGGGCCGATCTTGCCGGGCGGGTTCACCGGGGCCGGCGGGTACGGCGTGTCGGGCCGACGCTCACGGTCCTGGGCCGGCGGCTCGAGGTAGGCGGCGGCCTCGGTGTAGTGCGGCGCCAGGTGCTCCATCACGACGATGGCACGCTGGTGCGCGATCTCCGTCGCCGACAGTTCGTCATAGTTCTTGTTGACCGCGGCCGACCGGTCCATCCCACCGGCGAGGTCCGACTTGAACTGCTCGTCCGAGCGCTGGCCGAGGTCACCGAGCCACTTCGCCCCGCTCTCGAACGAGCTCGGGACCTCGATGTCCGCCATCGCCGTCTTGCTCTGGGAGAGTGCCTGGCCCGCGTACTTCATCGCGGCCGAGGTCTGCACGGCGTGAGCCGCCGTGTTCGTGAGGTTGGTGTGCAGCACCCCTGCGCGGGTCACGAAGCCGTCGGCGGCCTTGCCCGACCAGTTCTGCGTGGCGTGCTCCACCGCCTTCTTCAAGTCATCAGCCGCAGCACGGAGTTCAGCGTCGACGTTCTTCCAGTGCTCGGCGACCTCCTCGAGCCGGCCTGGATTGGATCCGCTCAGCATGTCCTTGAGCGGGATGAGTGCGTGACCCTCGAAGTTCGTCTTGCCTGCCACGTCAGACCACCCTCTCCTGGCTGTTCATGACGGACCTCTGCTCGTACTCCGTGCCCCGGTAGTTGGCGTTCACCGTCTGGGTCTTGTCACCGAAGTCGTTGATCAGGTCGTTCAGCTCGGCGATCGTCTGCGCGAGGAAGTCCTGCATGTTGCTGTGGGCCCTGTAGAGCTCCTGCGCCTCGGCGAAGTTGCCCCCGAAGTTTCCGGAGTCGACCACGGTGTTGTACTTGCTCTTGTTCGCGGTCTGGCCGAGATTCTGCTGGAGCACTCGCAGTCGCTTGACGACCGCCTCCAACTCGTCGGTGTTGACCTGATATCCGTCCGACATACGGCTCCTCCCCCTGGAGTGTCGCTGCTTCCCCGTGTGCGCTTCTGCCCCGGGCGGGTTACTGAAGGCACCCTGACTGTCTACCGACAGGCAGGGACGTTCGATCGTATCGCTTGTACGAGGGCGTCTGACACACCCTCAGCGTCACTGGTTGCCACCGGAACCATAAGGATTCTGGTACGGCGGCTGAGGCGGCTGCCCGCCGTGCGGCGGATACCCCTGCGGCGGCGCCTGGTTGCCGTACTGCGGCGCCCCGTACGGCTGGTTCGGGTACTGCTGCTGAGCCGGCGGGTAACCGTAGGGCGCAGGAGCCGGCGGCACCTGGCGGGCCTCGCGCCGACGCTTGGAGCCCTTCACCAGGACCACGATCAGGCCGACGAACAGCAGGGCGAGGAGCAGCAGCACCCCGGCCGCCACCGCGATGCCCTTGCCGAGGATCGAGAAGCCCTCCGGCTCCTTCACCGGAGCCTGGGCACCTCCTGCGGCCGGAGCAGAGGCACCCGGCGTGGGCGCTGCGGCCGAGGCGCCGCCACTGGCGGTCGCACCAGCCACCGCAGCCAGCGGGCCCTGCGCCGGGCCGGCGGCCATCTCCTGGGTGAGCGCCTCGTACGGACGCACGGTGCCGTAGCCGTAGTGCGCGTCGGGCAGCTTGGTCACCGACGCGGGCGCCTTGGCCGACTTGGTGAGGCGATTGGCTACCTGGCCGGCCGTCAGGTCCGGGTACTTGGCCCTGACTAGCGCCGCAGCACCGGCCACGAAGGCCGTCGCCTGGGAGGTGCCACCACCGAGGCAGTACTTGCTGCCCGCGCAGTCGCCCGCCGCGACGATGTCGTCACCGGGGCCCGTGAGCAGAAGCTCAGGTCCCCAGTTCGAGTCCGAGGAGACCCTGCCGTCCTTGCCGACCGAGCCGACCGCGAGCACCCCCGGGGCGTTCGCCGGCACCTCGACCGCCGCTCCGCTGTTGCCGGAGGCGGCAACGATCAGCACGTCCTTGCCGAGCGCGTACGCCACGGCGTCGTCGTACCGGGCGCTGCGCACACCGCCCTTGCCCTGGGAGATGCTGATGACCTTCGCACCGTTGTCCACCGCCCAACGGATGCCCTCCGGGATGGCGTCCGTGTTCTGCGCGCTGGTCTTGTAGACCGGAAGGATCTTGGCTCCTGGCGCCACCCCGATGACACCCGCGCCACTGCCGTGGCCCTTGGCCGCGATGATGCTGGCCATCGAGGTCCCGTGGTCGTTCTTGGGCGCCCGGTCGAGCCCTTGGCCGCTCGGGTCGAAGCCCGGCAGGACCTGGCCCGCCAGGTCGGGATGGTTGGCGTCGACGCCTTGGTCGATGACGGCGACCTTGATCCCGTCGCCCTTGGAGACGCCCCAGGCCTTGTCCAGGTTGAACGCCTGGATGGGCCACTGCCCGTCCCGCACCTCATCGGCCGAAGCGGATGGCGCCGAGGCCAACAGCAGACCGGCGGCCATCGCGGTGGCCCCGAGCGAGCGCAAGCTCCTGGTGAACGTCATCCCTACCCCGTACCCCGTCAGTTGGAGACCCCGGTCCGCGCCTTCCGGATACGGACCGCTCGATCGTATCGCCGGACCAGCCGACCCGGGCAGGCGCCCACGCAGCTGCACAGCTTCCGCACGAACGGCGATGACTACGCGTCAGGCCGCCGGAATCTTGTCGAAGACCATCTGAGTGATGTTGCGAGCGACTCCGCAGACATCCGGCTTCTTGGCCTTGTCGTAGTTGGTGATCTTGACGTTGAGGGAGTTGTCGCCGAACTCGTTGATGCTGTTGAGCTGCACCACGACATCGCACTGGTCCAAACCCTCGGCGTTCTTGGCCGCCTTCTGGGAGGCGCGGTTGCCGCCGATCCGGATGTTGGTGGCTCCACCCCCCTGGTTCTGAACACCCTGCTCGAACCGGAGGGCCTGAACGGAGACGGCCAACATGGACTTCTTGGTGGAGACCACGCAGTAGCTCCCCCCGTTGTCCAGCGACCCCTCCATCTCGTCGTTCGTGGCCTGCTGGATGTCGGCCGCGGTGAACAGCCGGCAGATCTCGACCGTCCGGGTCTTCTTCTGGTGGGTCACCGGCTCGCCGGTCCCCGGATCGGCGGTCTCCGCCGCGACCGGGAGCTTCACGGCCGGCTCGGTGGAGTCGGAGTCCTTCCCGTTCAGCATCGAACAGCCCGTCAGGGCCAGCGACAGGACGGCAACAGCCGCGAGGGCGGCGGTGGGTCGGCGCATGGGTTCGGTCCTCGTTCCGTTCGGTCCGGCGGGCGCGGGGCGCGCGCGAACCACGGAGCCCCCCGGCCGGTACTGACTGACTGTCTACGGGACGTCACCCTAGCGGGCGCGGTTGCGTCAGGCGGTGATGGCGTCCTCGGGGAGGATGGGGAGGCGGGCGACGGGGAGGCCGGTGGCGGCGCGGACGGCGGCGGCGACGGCGGCGGGGGCGGCGACGGCGGGGACGGCGCTGACGGCCTTGGCGCCGAAGGTGGCGACCACGTCGCGCTCCTCGAGGAGGGCGGCGATGCGGACCTCGGGGGTGTCGAGGGCGGTGGGGAGGCGGTAGCCGGTGAGGGAGGGGTTGAGGAGGCGGCCGCCCTCGGTGCGGAGGTCCTCCAGCAGGGCCAGGCCGACGCCCTGGGCGACGCCCGCCTCGATGCGCTCCTCGATCTGACGCGGGTTCAGGGCCCGGCCGACGTCCTGGGCGACGGTCACGTCGACGACCCGCACCGCGCCGAGCTCGATGTCCACGTCCACGACGGCCCGCATCGCGCAGAAGGCGATGGAGACGAAGGCGTCCCCCTGCCCGTTCTCGTCCAGCGGCTCGGTGGGGTGCGGGCGGCACTGGGCGGTGGCCCAGAGCTCCTTGCCCTCCAGGGCTTCGGTGACCGGCATGCCGAGCACGCCGTCGTAGGAGGAGATCTTGCCGTCGGCGATGGTGAGGAGCTCCACCGACATGCCGAAGTTGGCGGCGATCGGCTGGAGCAGCTGGTGACGGACCATCACCGCGGCCCGCTCCACCGCACCGCCGCTGACCCAGGTGTGCCGCCCCCGCGCCGACGGGCCGGCCACCGACTGGTCGCTGTCGACCGGCGCGATGTAGACCTCGGAGACGCCGAGCACGGACTGGACGATCTGCCGGGCGAGGGTGGCGAAGCCCTGGCCGACGTCGACGGCGGCGCAGATGACGGTGGCGTGGTCGCCGCTGACCCGGACCGTGGCGGTGGAGACCTCGTCCTCGCCCTCGGCACCGAGCATGTGGACCATGCCGAGGGCGTAGCCGATGCCGCGCCGGACGGCGGCCGGGTCACCGGCGCCGCCCGGGCCGCCGGGGAGCAGCCACTCGCTGTCGGGGTCGTCGACCGGCAGTGCGGGCAGCGGGGCGGTGGAGACGGCGTCGAGCAGGGCGGCCACCGGGGCGGGGCAGGTGACGGCCTGTCCGGTGGGCAGCGGGTCGCCGGTGGTCATCGCGTTGCGCCGCCGGATCTCCACGGGGTCGACGCCGACGAGGGCCGCGAGCCGGTCGAGCTGGGACTCGTACGCGAAGCAGGTCTGCAGGGCGCCCTCGCCGCGCATCCGGCCCGCGGGCGGGTTGTTGGTGCGCACGGCCCAGGCGTCGACGAAGACGTTGGGGCAGGTGTAGGGGCCGACCGAGAAGGCGGTGGCGGCGGCCAGCGCCTCGGCCGAGACCTCGGCGTAGGCGCCGCCGTCCAGCAGGATCTGCGCCTCGACCTTGACCAACCGGCCCTCGGCGTCGGCGTGGTGGCGGTAGCGCAGCAGGGCGGGGTGCCGGCTGGTGTGGCTGTGGAAGGACTCCTCGCGGGTGAGGGTCATCTTCACCGGGCGGCCGGTGCGCAGCGCGAGCAGGGCCAGCACGACCTGGAAGGAGAGGTCCTCGCGGTCGGCGGTGGCGCCGGGCACGCCGGTGGCGACCAGGCGGACCCGGTCGGGCTCCAGGCCGAGGCAGGCGGCGGTGCGGTCGCGGTCGCCGTGCGGGTCGGTGGAGGAGAGGTGGAGTTCGACGCCGCCGTCGGGGCGGGGCACGGCCAGGCCTGCCTCGGCGCCGATCGGGGCCGGGTCCTGGCGGCCGACCTGGTAGAGGCCCTCGACCACGACCTCGCCGACCGCCTCCGGGTCGCCGGTGCGCAGCGGGAGGTGGCGGAACAGATTGCCGTCGGGGTGCAGCGGCGGGCAGGTGAAGGACTGCTCGGGGTCGGTGACGGGCTCCAGGAGCTCGTACTCGACCACGATCGAGGCGGCGGCCAGCCGGGCGGTGTCGGGGTGGTCGGCGGCGACGGCGGCCACGGGTTCGCCGTGGTGGCGGACCAGGCCGTCGGCGAGCACCGGGCGGTCGGCGACGCCCCGGCGGTCGGTCAGGCCCTCGACGGCGGCGGCCGGCAGGTCGGCGGCGGTCACCACGGCGTGCACGCCGGGGACGGCCAGGGCGGCGCTGGTGTCGACCGAGACGATCCGGGCGTGCGGGTGCGGCGAGCGCAGCACGGCGCCCCAGAGCAGGCCCTCGGCCCAGAGGTCGGAGGCGTAGGGGTAGATGCCGAGCGCCTTGGGCAGCGCGTCGCTGCGCCGGGCGGAGGTGCCGAGGCCGAACGGCTCCGCGCCGTCGGGGAGTTCGGCCTCCGCGGCGGTGGGCGCCGCCGGGGCGGTGAGGTCGGTGGGCGAGCTCATGCGCGATCGTCCTCGGGGTGCCGGATGCCGTGCGGCGGGGTGCTGCCGTCGTGGGCCTGGGCCTGGGCGGCGGCCGGGTCGTAACCGGTCTGGTAGCCGCCCTCGAAGGCCTGGTAGGTCTGCTCGTAACCGCCCTCGTAGACCGTGCCGTGATCGAGGCCGTGGTCCGGACCCTGGCCGAAGCCCGGAGCAGGGGCGGGGGCCGGGGCGGGCGCCGGGCCCGGGGCGTAGCCGGGGTCGTACGCGGTGCCGTGCGCCGGGGTCGGCACGTACGGGGTGCCGTGCGCGGGGGTGCCGGTGGCGGCCGGGCCGTCGTAGGCGGTGCCGTGCGCGGGGGTGGCCTCGCCCTGCACCGGCTCGTAGACTCCGGTCTGATGGGTGGTCAGGCCGTACTCGGTGAGGGCCGGCTCGGCCTCGACCCAGGCGTCGGAGTCGGCGTAGAGCGGGAGTTCACCGACCGGGGGCAGGTCCGCGACGGCCGCGGCCACCGCGGCGGCGCCGCCCTCGGCAGCAGCCCCGGCGACGTCGGCGGTCCCGGCGGCGGCGGTCCCGGCAGCGGTGCCGGCGGCCGACGCCCCCGTCGCGGCCGCCTCGGCGGCGGCCAGCGCCTCCTCCTCGGCCAGCCCGCGCGCCTCCGCCACGGTCTGCACGGCGGCCAGCACGCCCTGGTAGCCGGTGCAGCGGCAGAGGTTGCCGCAGAGCGCCTGCCGCGCCTCGACCTCGCTGGGCCGGTGGTTGCGCTGGAGCAGGTCGTGCACGGCCATCGCCATGCCGGGGGTGCAGTAGCCGCACTGCACCGCGCCCGAGTCGGCCAGCGCCTGCTGCACGTCGCTGGCGGAGCCGTCCGCGCTCAGTCCTTCGACGGTGGCGATCTCGCTCTCCGAGGCGAGCGCCGCGGGCACCAGGCAGCCGGCCACCAACTGGCCGTCCACCTGCACCGAGCAGGCCCCGCACTCGCCCTGCTCGCAGCCGTCCTTGGCCCCGGCCAGGCCGAGCCGCTCGCGCAGCACGTAGAGCAGGCTCTCGCCGATCCAGGCGTCGGCCACGGGCCGGTCGAAGCCGTTGACCCGCAGCGTGTACGAGGCGGTCGGGCGCAGGTCACCGCCGAGCGGGCCGCCGACCGCGTCCCCGACCGCATCTCCGCCGAGCGCACCGCCGGCCGCCGCACCGCCGACCGCGGCGCCGAGGCCGTCGCTCACCAGATCCGTCACTTCAGTGCCCTTCCCAGCGCCCGTCGGGCCAGCACGGATACCGTACGCCGCAGCCGGGCGGCGGCGGCCGGGGCCCCCTCCCCCTCGAGCGCCCCGTCGGGGACGCAGGCGGCGGCCACGTACTCGCCGAAGGCGGCCGCGGCGGCCGGGTCGATGGCGTCGGCGGCCTGGTCGCCGCGGGCGTCCCAGTCGATGCAGCCGGCCACCCAGGCCTCGGCCTCCAGCGGGCGCAGCGGTACGGGGGCGACGGCGCCGACGGCGCAGCGGACGGCCCGGCGGGCCGGGTCGAGCACCAGGGCGACGGAGGCGCTGGCGCGGGACGGACCGCTGCGGCCGGTGGCCTTGAGGAAGACCTGGGGGGCGTGCAGCAGCGGGACGCGCACCCAGGTGAGCAGCTCGCCCGGGCGGACCGGGTCCAGGCCGGTGAGCAGGTGGCTGACGGGCACCTCGCGGCTGCCGCCGGGGCGGGCCAGGGTGACGGCGGCCTCCAGCGCGGCGAGCACCGGCAGGGTGTCGCCACCGGGGGCGGCGGTGGCGACGTTGCCGCCCAGGGTGCCGACGTTGCGGATCTGCGGGGGCCCGGCGGTGCGGGCCGCGTCGGCCAGCGCGGGAATCAGCGCGGCGAAGTCGGGCCGGTCCATCCGGGCGAAGGTGAGGCCCGCGCCCAGGACGGCGGTGCCGCCGTCCTCGTAGCGCCAGCCCCGGAGTTCGGTGATCCGGCCGAGGCCGATCAGCGCGGCCGGGCGGAGCCGTCCGGCGTTGACCGCCTCCATCAGGTCGGTGGCCCCGGCCACCGGCACCGCGCCGGGTGTGGCGGCGAGCGCCTCGACGGCCTCGTCGAGCGAGGCCGGCAGCATGATCGTCCGGTTCACCAGGAATCCACCGTGCTCCACTTGCTCATCAACTGCCCCGCCGTCCCACGGCGGTGTGTGGCCTGGCCCGTAGGGTACGGGCGATCGGTGCGGGTTGGGCAACTCTGGCACACAAAGCTTGGTGATCATTTCCTGGCCCGCGAACAAGCTGTGTCAATCCCGGACGAATCCAGGCACAGAACGATCCGATCCGGCGGCCACCGGATCGGATCTTCATCTGTTGTTGACGTCCGGGCCTCCACCAGGAGTTCCCGGAGGCTTCCGACACTCCGTCAGGAGTCCTTCGGCCCGTCGAGTGGACGCCCGAGCACGCCGGGGCGCTTCTGCCAGGGGTGCGGGCCGCCCGGGGGGCGGTACTCCACGCCGAGCGCGTCGAGGCGCGCGTAGTGCGCCGTCATCCTCCGCTCGAATCCCTCCCAGTCCCGCTCGGCCGGCGCGGGCAGCGCCGACCAGGCCACCTCGGCGAAGGCGGCCAGCCGCGGGAAGGCCCGGAAGTCCACGTCCCGGGCGTCGTCCATGAACTCGGTCCAGATGTTGGCCTGGGTGCCGAGCACGTGCGCCGCGGCCTCCTCGTCCAGCTCGGCCGGGACGGGCTCGAAGCGGTACACGTCCTCCAGGGTGCGGACGAAGCCGACCGGGATCGGCTCCTCCTCCCCCGCCCCCTGCCGGTGGTCCAGGTAGACGTACGTCTCCGGGCACATCACCACGTCGTGCCCGGCGGTGGCGGCGGCGATCCCGGCCTCGAAGCCCCGCCAGGAGGAGACCGCGGCGCCGGGCGCCAGCCCGCCCTCCAGGATCTCGTCCCAGCCGATCAGCCGGCGGCCGCGCTCGGCGAGCCAGCTGTCGAAGTGCCGGATGAAGAAGCTCTGCAGCTCGTCCTCGTCGGCCAGCCCCAGCTCGCGGATCCGCTCCTGCGCGGCCGGGCTCTTCCGCCACTGGTCCTTGTCGCACTCGTCCCCGCCCAGGTGCACGAACTGGGACGGGAAGATCTCCAGCACCTCCTCCAGCACGCCCTCGAAGAACCGCAGGGTGGCCTCGGAGACGTTCAGCACGTTCTCGCTGACGCCCCAGTCCGTCCAGACCCCGAGCGCGGCGGTGTCCACCACGTCGGTGTTGCCCAGCTCCGGGTAGGCGGTGATGGCGGCCTGCGAGTGGCCCGGCAGGTCGATCTCCGGCACCACGGTGATCTGCCGGGCGTCGGCGTACGCGACGATCTCGCGCAGGTCGTCCTGGGTGTAGAAGCCGCCGTGCGGCCGGTCGTCCCGGCGGTCCGCCGCCCGGAAGCCGACCATCGACCGCTCCCGCCAGGACGCGACCTCGGTCAGGCGCGGGTAGCGCTTGATCTCGATCCGCCAGCCCTGGTCGTCGGTCAGGTGGAAGTGCAGGACGTTCAGCTTGTGCGCCGCCATCAGGTCGATGAAGCGGAACACGCCCGCCTTCGGCATGAAGTGCCGCGAGACGTCCAGCAGCACGCCGCGCCAGCCGAACCGCGGCGCGTCCTCGATCTCCGCGTACGGCAGCTCCCAGCCGGCGCGGCGCAGCGGGGCGGTGCGGAAGGCGTCGGCGCCGAGCAGCTGACGGAGCGTCTGGGCGCCGGCGAAGGCGCCGGCCGTGGTGCTCGCGGAGAGCAGCACGCCCTCGGGGCCGACGGCGAGCCGGTACGCCTCGGGGGCGGCCGCCGGGTCGAGCCGCAGCTCGATGCCGCCGGGGGCGGCGGGGAACGGGAGTCCGGTGGAGGCGCCGAGCGTGACGCGCAGCCAGTCGGCGACCGGGGCGAGCGCGGGGTCGGCGGTCAGTCCGGTGCTCGCGTCGAGGGGGTAGGTGCCGGAAGTCTCGGGGGAGATGACACTCAGCGGGGCAGGGATGAGGTCCATGACCTGCATCCTGCCCCGCCGGGGCCCGAGTGGCATAGACCAATCGGGAAGTGTTCTGCAGAGCGCGACGCGCTACTTCTTGTCGTCGTCCCCGCCGCCCTGCGGGCCGCCGATGCCGTCGTAGATCTCCTTGCACATCGGGCAGACCGGGTACTTCTTCGGGTCCCGCCCGGGCACCCAGACCTTGCCGCAGAGCGCGACCACGGGGGATCCGGAGAGCGCGCTCTCCATGATCTTGTCCTTCTGGACGTAGTGCGCGAAGCGCTCGTGGTCGCCGTCCCCGTTGGAGACCTGGGGGACGGGCTCGACCAGGGTGCCGGTACCGAGGCCGCGCTCGGGCTCAAGAGTGCTCATGACGCTCAAGTCTATGGGCCCGCCGAAGCGAACAGAAGGCACACGCCCGCAGCCCGCGCCGCCGGGGCCGCCTCAGTTCAGCGTCGGGTCGTCCGGGTACGTCGCCAGCACCGCCAGCGGGCCCCGCTGACGGCGCAGGACGGAGCGCCAGAGGCGTTCGGGCTCCGGGGAGAAGATGTCGCCGGGCTCGCAGTCGACCAGGTACCAGGCACCCTCGGCGAGTTCGGACTCCAGCTGGCCGGGCGACCAGCCCGCGTAGCCGGCGAAGACCCGCAGGCCGCCGAGCTCCCCGGCCAGCACCTCGGGCGGGGCCTCCAGGTCGACCAGGCCGATCGCGCCGTGCACCCGCCGCCAGCCGAGCGGCTCGACCGAGCCCGGTTCACCGGGGACGACGGCCACCGCGAGCGCCGAGTCCAGGCCGACCGGGCCGCCCTGGAAGACCACCGGCATCGCCCCGGCCAGCGCGGACCAGCCGTCCAGCACGGCGGCGACCTCGATCGGGGTGGGGTGGTTGAGCACCACGCCGAGCGCGCCCTGGGCGTCGTGGTCCAGCAGCAGCACCACCGCCCGGGAGAAGTTCGGGTCGGTGAGCAGCGGTGTCGCGACCAGCAGTCGGCCGGTGTGCGAGGAGGCCGGGGTCATGCCCACATGATCCCCCAGTCCGGCCCGCCCGGGGCGGACAACACGGGATGCCCCGACACGCCGTGGGCGAACACCCGTACGGCCGTACCGCACCGCCGTGTCGCCGCCGTGGAGGTTCCGGGGAGGCGACCATCACCAGTAGGGCGCAAGGGAACCACCCGCCCGCCCATTACCATCTACAGGTGGTGGAAGGGCATTCGCCGAACGGCGGAAGTTCCTTCCACTCGCGTTTGCCCTGCTCCGCAGCCGCTTCCTCCCCCAGTCACCCCGGATTGCGAGAACGATGACCGACGACGTCCTGCTGGTCCACGGCGGAAACCCGCTCGAAGGCGAGATCCGCGTCCGTGGTGCGAAGAACCTGGTCCCCAAGGCCATGGTCGCCGCCCTGCTCGGCACGGGCCCCAGCAGACTGCGCAACGTCCCGGACATCCGCGACGTCAAGGTCGTGCGCGGCCTGCTGCAGCTGCACGGCGTGACCGTGCGCACCGGCGACGAGGAGGGCGAGCTGATCCTCGACCCCTCGCACGTGGAGAGCGCCAACGTCGCCGACATCGACGCGCACGCGGGCTCCTCCCGGATCCCGATCCTGTTCTGCGGCCCGCTGCTGCACCGCCTCGGCCACGCCTTCATCCCGGGCCTGGGCGGCTGCGACATCGGCGGCCGGCCGGTGGACTTCCACTTCGAGGTGCTCCGCCAGTTCGGCGCCACCATCGAGAAGCACCCGCAGGGCACCTACCTGGTGGCCCAGCAGCGGCTCCAGGGCACCAAGATCGAGCTGCCCTACCCCTCGGTCGGCGCGACCGAGCAGGTGCTGCTCACCGCGGTGCTCGCCGAGGGCGTCACGGAGCTGCGCAACGCGGCCGTCGAGCCGGAGATCGTCGACCTGATCTGCGTCCTGCAGAAGATGGGCGCGATCATCTCGATGGGCACCGACCGCACCATCCTGATCACCGGCGTGGAGGAGCTCTCGGGCTACAACCACCGCGCCCTGCCGGACCGCCTGGAGGCGGCCTCCTGGGCCTGCGCGGCGCTGGCCACCAAGGGCGACATCTACGTCCGCGGCGCGGACCAGATCCCGATGATGACCTTCCTGAACACCTTCCGGAAGGTCGGCGGCGCCTTCGAGATCGACGACGAGGGCATCCGGTTCTGGCACCCGGGCGGCGAGCTCAAGGCGATCGCCCTGGAGACCGACGTGCACCCCGGCTTCCAGACCGACTGGCAGCAGCCGCTGGTGGTCGCCCTGACCCAGGCCGACGGCCTCTCCATCGTCCACGAGACGGTGTACGAGTCCCGGCTCGGCTTCACCGGCGCGCTGAACCAGATGGGCGCCCACATCCAGCTCTACAGCGAGTGCCTCGGCGGGACCCCCTGCCGCTTCGGCGCGCGCAACTTCCAGCACTCCGCGGTGGTCTCCGGCCCGTCCAAGCTGATCGGCGCCGAGCTGGTCATCCCGGACCTGCGCGGCGGCTTCTCGTACCTGATCGCGGCGCTGGCGGCCGAGGGCACCTCCACGGTGCACGGCATCGACCTGATCAACCGCGGCTACGAGAACTTCATGGAGAAGCTCCGCGACCTGGGCGCCCAGGTCGAGCTGAAGAACGAGGAGCCGGCCGACGAGGAGCTGGTCGCCGTCTGATCCGGACGGCACGCGAAACGACCGTGGCCGGTCTCCCCGAGGGGAGACCGGCCACGGTCGTAGGGGCTACCAGGGGCGTCACTTGCCCTTGGCGGCCTCCTTCAGCTTCGAACCGGCGCTGACCTTGGCGCTGTAGCCGGCCGGGATCTGGATCGGGTCGCCGGTCTGCGGGTTACGAGCGGTGCGGGCGGCACGGTGGGTGCGCTCGAAGGTCAGGAAGCCGGGGATGGTGACCTTCTCGTCACCCTTGGCGACGACCTCGCCGACGACCTCGGCGAAGGCGGCCAGAACGGCGTCGGCGTCCTTGCGGGTCACCTCGGCGCGCTCCGACAGAGCGGCCACCAGCTCACTGCGGTTCATGTGTACTCCTGTGGTCTGTTCGCGTTGCGGTGTGCGGGGCCCGTCGGTCGTCCCGCCGGGCCGCCATCACTGGCGACGGCAGGGCCGCTGGTCCGCACACTGTGCTCGTTCAGGCGAGGGTTGGTCAGGGGTCGGGCTTGCACCCCGAAGCGCCTCAAACCGCACTGCCTGGGTACGAATCCTGCCCCGACCGGCACTGAGAAAGCCAATCGGTCCCCGCCGCGGTTGACCCGAACAGCGCCCGCCGGACGGAGTTGTGACGCTCCGTCCGCTCCGGTGGACCGGGGCGGGCGGCGGGCCGGGACGACACGCCGAGGGCCCAGGGGGACGTTCCGTACTTGTCGGACACGCCTGCCCCGTGCAGGGCTACCGTACGCCCTGCCACCGACAAGCCCAAACACGCCCCTTCCCCTTGTGTCGCAAGGGTTCGGGGCGAGCGGGCTCGGGTAGGGTGGCCGGCCGGCCGCCGGACCCTCCGCGCGGGAGGTCCGGACCGGGCCCGCCACCCCGCCCGAGCTGCGGCTGGATCAGAGCTGAACGGCCGGGAACGACGTGGTGTCCAGGGTGCCGACGATGCCCGGGGTGGGCGGGGCCGGGGCCGGCTCGGTCTCGCCGCGGGCGGCCAGGGCGGCCTCCCGGACGGCGGCCGCGACGGTCTTGGCCACGTCGGGGTGGAAGACGCTGGGGATGATGTAGTTCGGGTTCAGCTGGTCGTCGGCCACGGTGGTGGCCAGCGCCCGGGCGGCGGCCAGCATCATCTCGGTGTTGACGGTGCGGCTCTGGGCGTCCAGCAGGCCGCGGAAGACGCCGGGGAAGACCAGCACGTTGTTGATCTGGTTCGGGAAGTCGCTGCGGCCGGTCGCCACCACGGCGGCGGTCTGGCGGGCCACCGCCGGGTCCACCTCCGGGTCCGGGTTGGCCAGCGCGAAGACGATCGCGTTGTCGGCCATGGTGGCCAGGTCGTCGCCGTCCAGCACGTTCGGGGCGGAGACGCCGATGAAGACGTCGGCCCCGGCCACCGCCTCCTTGAGGCTGCCGGTGCGGCCCGAGCGGTTGGTGTGCTCGGCGATCCAGCGCAGGCTGTCGTTCAGGTCGTCGCGGCCCTCGTGGACCACGCCGCGCACGTCCGCCACGGTGGCGTGCCGCACGCCGGCGGCCAGCAGCAGCTTGAGGATCGCGGTGCCGGCCGCACCCGCGCCGGACATCACCACGCGGATCTCGTCGATGGGCTTGCCGACCACCTTGAGCGCGTTGGTGAGCGCCGCCAGCACCACGATCGCGGTGCCGTGCTGGTCGTCGTGGAAGACCGGGATGTCCAGGGCCTCGCGCAGCCGGGCCTCGATCTCGAAGCAGCGCGGCGCGGAGATGTCCTCCAGGTTGATGCCGGCGAAGCCGGGGGCGATCGCCTTGACGATGGCGACGATCTCGTCGGCGTCCTGGGTGTCCAGGCAGATCGGCCAGGCGTCGATGCCGGCGAAGCGCTTGAACAGCGCGGCCTTGCCCTCCATCACCGGCAGGGCGGCCTTCGGGCCGATGTTGCCCAGGCCCAGCACGGCCGAGCCGTCGGTGACCACGGCGACGCTGTTGCGCTTGATGGTCAGGCGGCGGGCGTCCTCGGGGTTCTCGGCGATCGCCATGCAGACCCGGGCCACGCCGGGGGTGTAGATCATCGAGAGGTCGTCGCGGTTGCGGATCGGCAGCTTCGAGGACATCTCGATCTTGCCGCCGAGGTGCATCAGGAAGGTGCGGTCCGAGACCTTGCCGATCGCCACGCCGTCGATCGCGCGGAGCTTCTCGACGATCTCCTCGCCGTGGGCGACCGAGGCGGCGGCCACGGTGACGTCGATCCGCAGCGCCTCGAGACCGGAGGCGGTGACGTCCAGGCCGGTGACCGAGCCGCCGGAGGACTCGACGGCGGTGGTGATCGAGCTCACCGCGTTGCCGGTGGCGGGCACCTCCAACCGGACCGTGATCGAGTTCGAGACACTGGGCACCGTCGCCATCGACGTCCTTCTTCCTGAAATCAACACTTTGTTGAATGCCTGCGCAGTCGGCATGCTAGACCTCGATCGTCGCACTCACCAAGGGTTCGATAGAAATAACGTTCATTGAGTGTGCGGAGTCGACAAGGCTTCTTGCCCTCGGCGGACGATGCGTTACATTGGACAAGGCACCGGCTCGATCCAAGCCCCCGGGCCCAACCTTCGTCCCTTAGAGGGACCACTTGCCGCGAGGCGAGCATGGCGGGTCGGTGTCATAGCTTCGAAGGCCCCCTCACCAAGTCCGGTGAGGGGGCCTTCCGCTGTCCCCGCGTCAGCTGGCGGTCCGTCAGCGCAGCAGCGCCGGCACCCCGTCCGCGTCCGGCAGGTCGTCCGGGCCGGAGAGCACGGTGAGCCGCTGGGTGGCCCGGGTCAGCGCCACGTACAGCACCCGCAGGCCCGCCTCGGACTCGCCCGCGATGCCGACCGGGTCGGCCACCACCGTGGCGTCGTACTCCAGGCCCTTGGCCTCCAGCGAGCCCAGCGCGACCGCCCGCTCGCCCAGCCCGGCCACCCAGCCGGCCGCCTCGGCCCGGCGGTCCATCGGGACCACCACCGCGACGGTGCCGTCCACCTCGGCCAGCAGCCGCTCCAGCTCGGCCCGGGCCGCCGCCGCGACCGCGGCCGGCTCGGTCGAGCCGACCGCCGCGAAGCGGGGCTCCAGGCCGGTGGAGCGGACGGCGGTCGGCGAGGGGGTGCCGGGAGCGGCCAGCTCCAGCACCTTGGCCGCCACCTCCGCGATCTCCGAGGGGTTGCGGTAGTTGACGGTCAGGGTGTGCCGACGGCGCGGCTTGCCGGCCAGCACCTCGTCCATCGCGGCCTGCGCCTCCTGCGGGAACGGCCAGGAGGACTGCGCCGGGTCGCCGACGATGGTCCAGGTGGCCATCCGGGCCCGGCGGCCGACCATCCGCCACTGCATCGGCGTCAGGTCCTGCGCCTCGTCCACGATCACGTGGGCGTACTCGGTGCGCTCCACCGGGACGCGCTCCCGCTGGCGGGACATCCGGTCGGCGTAGGTGGTCACCTCGTCCAGGCCGGTCAGCATGTCGACCGCGTCCACCTCACGGACCTTGCGGACCGCCGCCTCGCCGAGCAGCAGCTGCAGCTCGTCCACCAGCGCCACGTCGTGCGCCGACAGCTCGCCCTCCCCGCGGGACGTCAGGTGCCGCCAGGAGTCGGCCAGCAGCCGGGCCTCCTCCGGGGTGACGGCGCGTCGGGCGATCCGGTTGGTGTGCCGGGACTGCTTGAGGGTCGCCAGCACCCGACGGGGCGTCAGCGCGGGCCACCAGGCCTCCAGGAAGTCCAGGAACGCCGCCTCGTCCGAGACGTACTCGTCGAAGGCCTCCTTCTCCTCCTGGCGCTGCTCGCGCGCGTAGTGGTCGGCGGGGCGCGGCAGGTGCCGGGTGGCCTGCTGCCAGAGCGCGTCCAGCAGCAGCCGGCGGGCCCGCGGGCGGAGCAGGTTGAGCGGGGTGCCGCCGCTGCCGATCACGTTGCCGCGGACCGCCTTCAGGCGGCCGGCGTCCAGGCGCAGCGCCTCGCCGCGGGCGAAGACCTTCAGCTCGGTCGGGGCACCCAGCTCCAGGGCGGCCTTGGCCGCCCGGCGCAGCAGCGTCACCATCCGGGCCGAGCCCTTCACGTGGGCGGTCTCCGGGGTGTCGTACCGGCCCGCCTCGATGCCGTCGACCAGGCTGCCGACCGCGCGGATCGCCACCTGGCCCTCCTCGCCCAGCGCGGGCAGCACGCCCTCGGTGTACGAGACCAGCAGCGCGGTCGGGCTGACCACCAGGATGCCGCCCGCGTACCGGCGGCGGTCCTGGTAGAGCAGGAAGGCGGCGCGGTGCAGCGCGACGGCGGTCTTGCCGGTGCCCGGGCCGCCGGTGACCAGGGTGGCGCCGGGCGCGGGGGCCCGGATCACCTCGTCCTGCTCCTTCTGGATCGAGGAGACGATGTCGCGCATGGTGTGGCTGCGGGCCCGGCCCAGCGTCGCCATCAGCGCGCCGTCGCCGACCACCGCCAGCTCCTGACCGCCCAGGGTCGGCGTCAGGTCCGGGCGGAGCAGGTCGTCCTCGACGCCGATCACCCGGCGGCCCTTGGACCGGATCACCCGGCGCCGGATCACCCGGCCCGGCTCGACCGGGGTCGAGCGGTAGAACGGCGCGGCGGCCGGGGCCCGCCAGTCGATCACCAGCGGACCGAACTCGGCGTCCAGCACGCCGAGCCGGCCGATGTGCAGGGTCTCGGCCACGGCCGGGTCGGCCGGGTCGAGCGGGGTCTGCGACGGGATCCCGTGCTCCTCCGGGGCGTCGGCCTGCTGGAGGTCGATCCGGCCGAACAGGAAGTCCTCGAACTCGGTGTTCAGCCGGTGCAGGTGCGCCCCGGCGCGGTACACCTGGGCGTCCCGCTCCGCGAGCGCGCCGGGCGTGCCCACGTGGACGCGCTTGGCGGCGTCCTCGAGGATGTACTCGGCCTCGGCGAGCTTCTCCTCCAACCGGCGGTAGACGGTGTCGAGGTGGCGCTGCTCCTCGGCGATCTCGCGGTCTCGGACGGTGTCTGAGTCTGTGCTGCTGTGCATGGCCTCGTTCAGTGGCGGCTGTGAACCTGCGGGAAAAAAGAGACGGACGGAAGATCCTACGCCCAGGACCCCGCCCAGCGGCAGACACCCGCACACATCACCTGCACCGCACCACCACTCGTAGTGGTCACCCCGGGGGCGCGAGGAACTGCGCGTGGGGGAACGGCAGCACCTGCAACTGGCTCGACTGCCCCGACCTCACACCGGTCCGCCTTCCGTACTCGCGCAGTTCCCCGCGCCCCTGGAGCCTTCGGCCCCGAGGCGCGGCCGTCAGACGGCGCCGTACTTCTCCCCCGGCTCCGCCGTCGGGTCGACCGCCAGGCGGTAGCCGCGCTTGACCACGGTGGCGACCAGGTTCGGGGTGCCGAGGGCCGCGCGCAGGCGGGCCATCGCGGTCTCCACGGCGTGCTCGTCGTTGCCGCTGCCGGGCAGGGCGCGGAGCAGCTCGGCGCGGGCCACCACCCAGCCGGGGCGGCGGGCCAGGGCGCGGAGCAGGGCCATCCCGGCGGGCGGGACGGGCCGCAGCTCGCCGTCGACCAGGGCGGCCTGGCCGCGCAGCTCCAGCTGGTGCCCGGCCACCGAGAGCCGCCGCCCGCGCACGGGGAGCCGGGCGGTGAGCAGCTGCACCATCGCGCCCAGCCGCATCCGCTCCGGCCAGACGGTGGCGATGTCCAGTTCCTCCAGCGGGGCGGCCGTCACGGGCCCGACGCAGACCGGCAGGACGTCGCGGCGCAGCGCGTGCAGCAGCTGGTCGGTCAGGCCGCGCTCCGCCGCCCGGTCGAGCAGGCTGAGCACCGCCGGGGCGGAGGTGAAGGTGATCGCGTCCAGCGCGCCGGTGCAGCAGGCGTCCAGCAGCCGGTCCAGCGGGGCGATGTCGGCGGGCGGCAGCCAGCGGTAGACCGGCACCTCGACCACCTCGGCGCCCGCCGCGGTGAGCGAGTCGACGAAGTCGCGCTGCGGGGCGCCGTGCAGCTGGACGGCGATCCGCTTGCCCTCGACGCCCTCCTCCAGCAGCTTCTCCAGCACCTCCACCGAGGACTCCGACCTCGCCGACCACTCCTCCCGCAGCCCGGCGGCCCGGATCGCGCCCTTGGCCTTGGGGCCGCGGGCCAGCACGGAGGCCTTGCCGAGCCGTTCGATCAGCTCGTCGCCGAGGCCCCAGCCCTCGGCGGCCTCGATCCAGCCCCGGAAGCCGATCCCGGTGGTGGCCACCGCGAGGTCCGGCGGCCCGGCGACCAGGGCCCGGGTGGCGGCGAGGAGTTCGGTGTCGTCGGGCAGCGGCACGATCCGCAGTGCGGCGGCCCGCTGCACGGCGGCGCCCCGGCGCTGGAGCAGCGTGGCCAGCTCCTCGGAGCGGCGGGCGGCGGTGATGCCGACGGTGAATCCGGCCAGCGGAGGCACCGGTTCGACGGATTGAGGGGCCGTCAGTTCGTCCATGGCTGTGGGTCCTTCGGTGGTGCGCACCCCGGCTGCGGCGGGCCGGGAGGGTGGGTGGACGGGCATCCTCCCCCGAGGCGGTGTCGCTGCGGGGTCGGCCGGATTTCCGGGGTGTTTCACGGGCCGGACCGGCCGTCCAGGGGATGGACGGCCGGTCCGGCCCCGGGGTCAGGCCGCGACCCGCTCCTTCACCTGGGCGGGCACCGCGCTGCCGGTGGGGCGGCGCAGGTAGACGGCCCAGGTGAGGGCGGCGCAGACCGCGTACGCCACCAGGAAGGAGGCGAAGGCGGGGGTCCCGGTCTTGGCGACCAGGAAGGACTGCCGGAAGGCCAGGTTGATGAAGAGGCCGCCGAGCGCGCCGACCGCGCCGATCACCCCGACGGCCGCGCCGGACATCCGGCGGGACCAGGCGGCGGCCTGCTCGGCGGTGGCGCCGAGCTCGGCGATCCGGTTCTGCGCCTTGGCCTCGAAGATCACCGGGATCATCTTGTAGGTGGAGCCGTTGCCCAGCCCGGCCAGCACGAAGAGCGTGGTGAACCCGGCCAGGAAGACCGGCAGCGAGCGCTCCGACGAGGCGTACAGCACCACCAGGGTGGCGGCGGCCATCCCGGCGAAGTTCCACAGGGTGATCCGGGCACCGCCCCAGCGGTCGGCCAGCCAGCCGCCGACCGGGCGGATCAGCGAGCCGAGCAGCGGGCCGACGAAGGTGAGCTGGGCGGCCTGCAGCGGGGTGCGGCCGAACTGGGTCTGCAGCACCAGGCCGAAGGCGAAGCTGAATCCGATGAAGGAGCCGAAGGTGCCGATGTAGAGCACCGACATCAGCCAGGTGTGACGCTCCCTCAGCACCTCGGCCAGCGCGCCGGTGTCGTTCTTCATCGGCGCCAGGTTGTCCATGAAGAGCGCGGCGAGGGTGGCCGCGATCACGATCAGCGGCAGGTAGATGCCGAGCACCAGCCGGGGTGAGGTGGCCCCGGCCCAGGTGATCACCGCGAGCGCGACCAGTTGGATCACCGGCACCCCGATGTTGCCGCCGCCGGCGTTCAGCCCGAGCGCCCAGCCCTTGCGGTGCTGCGGGAAGAAGGCGTTGATGTTGGTCATCGAGGAGGCGAAGTTCCCCCCGCCGAGCCCGGTGAGCGCGGCCACCACCATGAAGGTGGTGTAGGAGGTCCCCGGCTCCATCACGTACGCGGCGGCCAGTGCGGGCAGCAGCAGGAGCAGCGCCGAGACCACCGTCCAGTTCCGCCCGCCGAAGCGGGCCACCGCCACGGTGTAGGGGATCCGGACGAAGGCGCCGACCAGGGTGGGCATCGCGACCAGGAAGAACTTCCCGGCCGGGTCGATCCCGTACTTGGGCCCCATGAAGAGGACCATCACCGACCAGAGGCTCCAGATCGAGAAGCCGATGTGCTCCGAGAGCACCGAGAAGACCAGGTTGCGGTTGGCGGTCCGGCGCCCGGTCCGCTCCCAGAACGCCCGGTCCTCCGGATCCCACTCCTGGATCCAGCCCCGTCGCACCGCCGTGTCTCCACTCATCGCAACTCCCCTTGTGCAAGTTCGGTGCCCTGACCTGGACGACCCTAACGGGCCGGGATTTCCGGGGAGTTGTGGGTTGTGAACCCGCCGGTACGGTCCTCTCACCGGGCCGCCCGGCGCGGTGTGAGACCGCGGAAACGCAAGAAGGCCGCCTCCTCGCGGAGTGCGGCCTTCGAGCGACATGGGTCTGTGGAGATGCCGGGAATCGAACCCGGGTCCAGTGGAGTGGATTCAGGACTTCTCCGAGCGCAGTCCGCTGTGAGTTTCTCGGCCCTGGCAGTCACGCGGACAAGCCGCCAACAGGCCCAGCCACTGTTTTGTTTTTCCGCCGACCCCCGTGGCCGGGGTGGCGGATGAGTTCCCTAGATTATGCCAGGATCCGGGTCGGGAACTCCCCGGGCTGACACCCATTCACTCTTGCTTAGGCAGCGAGAGCGAACTGCTGGGAATCGCGCTTAGAGTTGGCGATTATTTTTTTGCGACAGATGGTTAACGAGATCATTGCCGCGTTCCTCGGCTCGCTTCTCCTGTTTCGACGTCCCCTGTCGAAACCGATCATCCCCATGTTGATTTGACAAACAGCTCCGGCAGGCGGACCCTCCGGTGGTGTTGCTCGGGCCATAGTACGCGCAGGCACCGGCCCCGGCCAAGCGGATTACTTCTGACGGCGGCGCGCCGCCGCGACGGCCCGGTCGGACTCGCGGCGGTCCTGCTTCTCGCGCAGGGTCTGCCGCTTGTCGTACAGCTTCTTGCCGACCGCGAGCGCCAGCTCCAGCTTCACCCGGCCGTCCTTGAAGTACAGGGAGAGCGGCACCAGGGTGTGGCCGGTCTCCTTGACCTTCGACTCGATCTTGCGGATCTCGAGCTTGTGCAGCAGCAGCTTGCGCTTGCGCCGCGAGGCGTGGTTCGTCCAGGTCCCCTGGGTGTACTCGGGGATGAACACGTTGTCGACCCACGCTTCGTGGCCCTGCACGTAGGCGTAACCGTCCACCAGGTTGGCCCGCCCCTCGCGGAGCGACTTCACCTCCGTGCCGGTCAGCACCATGCCGCATTCGTACGTGTCGAGGATGGTGTACTCGTGTCGCGCCTTCTTGTTCTGCGCGATCAGCTTCTTTCCCGTTTCCTTAGCCATAGCACCGGCCATTCTCGCACCTCGCCCGCCCGGTGGTCAGCCCATTTGGCCGCGGCCCAGCCCGGAGAGCACGGTGTCGGCGAGCCGGGTCACCGCCTCCGGGTCGCCGCCCGGCGGCTGGGGGACGTCCGGGGTGAGGCCGGTGCCGTCCGGGGAGCGGCCGGCCGGGGTGGCGTAGCGGCCGACGGTGAGCTCCAGGACGGCGCCGTCCGCGAGGCGGCTGGGCTGCTGGACGGTGCCCTTGCCGAAGGTGCGGGAGCCGACCAGGACGGCGCGGCTGCGGTCCTGGAGCGCCCCGGCGAGCAGTTCGGCGGCACTCATGGTGCCGCCGTCCACCAGCACCACCAGGGGCACGGTGGTGTCTCCGCCGCGCGCGGCGGTCAGCTCGCGCCGCTCGCCGCGCTCCTGGTACGAGGCCACCGGGCCGCCGTCCAGGAAGAGCGAGGCGGTCCCCACGGCCTGGTCCACCAGCCCGCCGGAGTTGCCCCGCAGGTCCAGCAGGACGCCCCGGGCGCCCCGGACGGCCTGCGCCACCTCGGCGGCCACACCGGCCGTGAAGCCGCGCACCGCGACCTTCACCACCCCGGGCCGCAGCTGCTCCACCGTCACGTCCCGGGCGGCCAGCTCGGCCCGGCGCAGCGTCAGCTCGCGGGCCGGCCCGCCCGGCCGGCGGACCGTCAGCTCCACCGCCGTGCCGACCTCGCCGCGCAGCCCGGCCACCACCTCGGTGACCGGGAGCCGGTCGGCCGGGGTGCCGTCGATGCCGAGCAGCACGTCCCCGGCCGCGATCCCGGCCTGCCGGGCGGGCCCGTCGGGGTGCACCCGGTCCACCGTGGTGGCCCCGTCCGCCGTCCGCCGCACCGAGAGCCCGACGCCGCGGTAGCGCCCCTTGGTCAGATCGGTGTACTCCTCGGGCGTGTAGTACGCGGCCCACGGGTCGCCGCCCTCGGCGACCAGCCGCTCGGCCTGCTGCCGGGACAGCGACGCCCCGGCCAGGTCACGCCCGGCCAGGGCATCGGAGGAGGAGGTGGGCGGGCGCCCGTCGGCCGGAGCCCCGCTCCAGGCCCCGGTGACCGCCCCGGTGAACAGCACGGCGCCGAACGCCAGGGAGAGCACAGCTCCCTGGCGCACTCCCGCACGCAGAGTCACCGGCATGGCAAGGGAGTCTAGGCGCACTGCCTGAGGGGGCGTCAGACCTTCAGGTACTTCCGGAGGGTGATGAACGCCGCGATGCCGGCCATCCCCATGCCGACCACGACCAGCAGCGGGATGACGGTGAGCACCGAGGAGAGCCCGATGAAGTGGATGAACTGCACCCGCTGGGCCAGGAACTCCTGCACGAAGAAGTGCCCGCCGAGCAGCAGCCCGGAGGCCAGCACCGCACCGAGCAGCGCGGCGAAGGCCGCCTCCGCGATGAACGGCATCTGCACGTAGAAGTTCGAGGCACCGACCAGGCGCATGATCCCGGTCTCGCGCCGTCGGCTGAACGCGGACACCCGGACGGTGTTCACGATCAGCAGCAGGGCGACGAAGAGCATCAGCACCATGATCACGAACGCGGCGGTCTGCAGACCGTTCAGCAGGCCGAACAGGTTCTCCAGGATCTTCCGCTGGTCCTCGACCGACTTGACGCCCGGCTTCCCGGCGAAGGCGCTCTGCACCACGTCGTACTTGGTCGGGTCGTTCAGCTTGACCCGCCAGGACTGCGGCATCGCCTCCGCACCCACCGCAGCGAGCAGCGGGTTGTCCGGGTTGGTCTCCTTCCAGCGCTTGTACGCGTCCTGCGAGCTCTCGAAGGTGGAGCTCTGCACCAGCTGGGTCATCTTGTCCAGCTGGCCCTTGACCTCGGCGATCTGCTGGTCGGTGGCGGCACCCGCCGAGCACTGGGCGGAGGTCTTGGCGTCCGACTTGGTGCAGAAGTAGATGCTCACCTCGACCTTGTCGTACCAGTACCCCTTCATGGAGTTGACCTGGTCGCGGACGAGCAGCGAGGCGCCGGCGAGGGCGAGCGATAGCGCGACGCTGACCACGACCGCGATGGTCATGGTCAGGTTGCGGCGGAGACCGACGCCGATCTCCGACAGGACGAACTGGGCGCGCATGGCGTTACTCCAGGGGCAGGCAGGTGGAACGGGCAGGCGGACGGGGCGTCGGGTGGCTCAGTTCTGGTAGCCGTAGACGCCGCGGGCCTGGTCGCGGACCAGCAGCCCCTTGTCGAGCTCGATCACCCGCTTGCGCATCTGGTCGACGATGGCCTGGTCGTGCGTGGCCATCAGGACCGTGGTGCCGGTGCGGTTGATCCGGTCGAGCAGCTTCATGATGCCGACCGAGTTCTGCGGGTCGAGGTTTCCCGTGGGCTCGTCCGCGATCAGCAGCATCGGCCGGTTCACGAAGGCCCGGGCGATCGCCACGCGCTGCTGCTCACCACCGGAGAGCTCGCCGGGCATCCGGTCCTCCTTGCCGCCGAGGCCGACCAGGTCGAGCACCTCGGGCACCACCTTGTTGATGGCGCTCTTCGGCTTGCCGATGACCTCCAGCGCGAACGCGACGTTCTGCGCGACGGTCTTGTTCGGCAGCAGGCGGAAGTCCTGGAAGACGGTGCCCAGCTGACGCCGCATGTGCGGCACCTTCCAGTTGGACAGCTTGCCGAGGTCCTTGCCCAGCACGTGGACCGCGCCGGTGCTCGGGCGCTCCTCGCGCAGGCAGAGCCTCAGGAAGGTCGACTTGCCGGAGCCGGACGAACCGACCAGGAAGACGAACTCGCCCTTCTCGATCTCCAGCGAGACGTTGTCCAGGGCCGGACGGTTCTGCTTGGGATAGGTCTTGGAGACGTTGTCGAATCTGATCACGGCTGCATCACGGGGGCCATCCTAGGTGGGTCAGGACTCGGACCCTACGCGAAGCCCCTCCGGGCCCGCAGGCACTGTCCGGGGGTTCACCTGGGATTTGGCGAGAAATATCCCGTTCTGCCCGGATAAGTGCGACCCATGTCACAGCCCGGCATGCGGTTGAGCGGTCGGCGAACGGGGAGGACGGGCCGGAACGGGCGGAACCTGGCACAGTGGTAGCTGAGAGCGCCCGTCCGGGGCCGTCCGAGGAACCGGAAGCCCGTCCGGCGCGTTGCAGTAACCAGCAAGGAGGAGATCGCATGACTTGCGACCATCTGGTGTGCGCCAACTGCAACGGCCGCGTGAGTGACGGCCGCTGCCCGGTCTGCCGCGCCAACCGGGCCCGGCTGCAGGACCAGCAGGGCCCGTTCGCCGCGCTGTCGCCCACGGCGCTGCTCGCGCTGATCGTCGGCCTGCTGGCGGTGGCGCTGATCGCCCGTCAGGCCCTGGCCTGACCGACCCCGCACGCGAAAGGGCCCCGGGAACACCCGGGGCCCTTTTCGGTGCGCCCTTACGCGGCGGCCTCGCGCTGCTTCCGCCAGCGGATGCCGGCCTCGATGAACCCGTCGATGTCGCCGTCCAGCACCGACTGCGGGTTGCCGACCTCGAACTCCGTCCGCAGGTCCTTGACCATCTGGTACGGGTGCAGCACGTACGACCGCATCTGGTTGCCCCAGGACGAGCCGCCGTCCTTGAGCGCGTCCATCGCGGCGCGCTCCTCCTGGCGGCGGCGCTCCAGCAGCTTGGCCTGGAGGACGTTCATCGCCGAGGCCTTGTTCTGGATCTGCGAGCGCTCGTTCTGGCAGGAGACCACGATGCCGGTCGGCAGGTGGGTGATCCGGACCGCGGAGTCGGTGGTGTTGACGCCCTGGCCGCCGGGGCCGGAGGCGCGGTAGACGTCGACGCGCAGCTCGCCCTCGTCGATGTCGACGTGGTCGGAGGTCTCGACGACCGGGAGCACCTCGACGCCGGCGAAGGAGGTCTGCCGGCGGCCCTGGTTGTCGAAGGGCGAGATGCGGACCAGGCGGTGGGTGCCCTGCTCGACCGAGAGGGTGCCGTAGGCGTAGGGCGCCTTGACGGTGAAGGTCGCGGACTTGATGCCGGCCTCTTCGGCGTACGAGGTGTCGTAGACCTCGGTCGGGTAGCCGTGCCGCTCGGCCCAGCGCAGGTACATGCGCATCAGCTGCTCGGCGAAGTCGGCGGCGTCCACGCCGCCGGCCTCGGCCCGGATGTTGACCAGGGCCTCGCGGGCGTCGTACTCGCCCGAGAGCAGGGTGCGGACCTCGAGCTCCTCGACCGCCTTCTGCACCGACGTCAGCTCGGCCTCGGCCTCGGCGCGGGTGTCCGCGTCGTCCTCGGCCTCGGCGAGCTCGAACAGCACGCCGAGGTCCTCGACCCGGCCGCGCAGGGTCTCGAACTTGCGGACCTCGCCCTGGAGGAAGGAGAGCCGGCTGGTCACCTTCTGGGCGTTCGCGACGTCGTCCCAGAGGGCCGGGGCGGCTGCCTCCTCCTCCAGAACGGCGATGTCGGCCCGGATCTTGTCCAGGTCGAGGACGGCCTCGATCGACCCCATGGTCGTTTCGAGGGACTTGAGCTCTTCGGAAGGATCGACGGCTGCCACGCCACCAGACTAATGGTTCGGCGGGCCCGGCTGCGCATGGGTATCCGTCACCCAGTGGATTCCCGCCGGTCGGGCGCCGGAGGCGTGCCGTTCCCGGGCGAAGGCGGAGTACGCGGCGGCCGCGCCGGCCAGCAGCAGCACTGCCGCGATCAGCACCGCGTAGAGCCGGCGGCGGCGTACCAGCGCCCGGCGGCCCTTGCGGTGTCCGGCCGGAACGGCCTCGCGGCGCTGGGCCTGCGATTCGGCGGCGTAGGAGGCGAGTTCGCGGTCGGAGGGGCGGCGCAGGCTGGTGTGGGTGTCGCGGGTGGAGTCCGGCAGCGGGGCCTGGACCAGCGGGACGGCCGGGCCGCGCCGGCGGCGGTGGGTGCCGGGGCCGGCGTCCACCTCGGTGTAGACCGCCTCGCCCGGGGTGAGCGGGGGCTCGGCCTCGGCGCGCTCGGGGGGCAGCTGCGGGGGCAGGCCGACCAGGTAGGGGAGCTGCTCGCGCAGCCGGGTGGCCAGCTCGGCGGCGCGCAGCCGGGAGGCCGGGGCCTTGGCCAGGCACTCGGTGATGATCCGGGACAGGCCCTCGGGCAGGCCGGGGACGGCCGGCACCTGCTCGGTGACGTGCCGTCGGAGCACCGCGCCGGTGTGGCCGCCGCCGAACGGGGTGAAGCCGGTGAGCAGCTCGTAGAGCACGGTGGCCAGGGCGTAGATGTCGACCGCGGCGCGCGGCTCCAGGCCCTCGATGATCTCGGGGGCGAGGTAGTCGGGGGTGCCGATGATCCGGGTGGCCCGGGTGCGCCGGGGGGCGTCCACCAGGCGGGCGATGCCGAAGTCGGTGAGCTTGGCGCGCGGGGCGCCGCCGGGGCCGGCCGGGGCGGCCAGGTCGAGGAGCACGTTCTCCGGCTTGACGTCGCGGTGGACGATCCCGGCGGCGTGCGCGGCGGCCAGGCCGTCGGCCACGTCGGCGATCACCGAGACGGCGACGGCCGGGGCCAGCGCGCCCTCGCGCTCCAGCCGGGAGCGCAGGTCGGTGCCCTGGACCAGCTCCATCACCAGGGCGAGGTCGTCGCCGTCCACCACCATGTCGCGGACCTCGACCACGTTGGGGTGGTCGAGGCTGGTCAGCGCGGCGCGCTCCTGGACGAAGCGGCCGACCAGCACCTGATCGGATGCCAGGTCCTCGCGCAGCAGCTTGACTGCCACCGGTCCGTCCGGGCCCTCACCGAGCCACACGGTCCCGGCGGACCCCCGGCCGATCACCTGCTGGACGGTGTACCGGCTGCCGATCTTGCGTGCCAATGCTGCTGCTCCGTAGGCGGCGGGAGCGCGCTGCCCTTCTGCGCGCTCGGTAGGTCGGTGCTTCAGCCACCCAACCTACGCGCCCGAGGGCCGTTCGGGGGACGCCGATCGGCCCGGAACAGCCCTCAGGGGGCAGGAAAAATCGTGAATTGTCGACAAGTCGCCATCGCGGCCTCCGGACTGACGGCCCGGCGGCTAACTGCTCGTCAGGCTGCTGACCCAGTCGCTCGCGTCGGCGAACCAGCCCTTCACGTTCTCCCACCAGACGGGCAGGTCGGTGAAGTTCCACAGCGCCACGGCGGCCAGGGCCAGCACCACGATGACCATCAGACAGCCCTTCAGGCAGCCCAGGCCCGGGATGTACATCCGGTTCCGGCTGCGCCGGCGCGGCTCGCGCTCCCGCTCCCGCGGGGGCTCGGGCTCGCGCTGCTGCGGGGCCGGGGGCTCCTGGCGGCGCGGCGGGGCCGGCTCGGGGCGGCGGACCGGGGCCGGGGCGGGCGGCGGCGCCTGCTGGTAGGCGGGCGGCTGGGGCTGCTGCTGGGGGTGGCCGTAACCGGGCTGCGCCTGCTGTTGCGGGTACCCGTACCCCGGCTGGGGCTGCTGGCGTCCCTGGTACGGCGGCGGGGCCACCGGCGGGCGCTGGTTGTAGCCACCGGGCGGCTGCGGGCGGGGGCCGCCCTGCGGCGGGCCCGGCTGCCGGTGGGGCTGCTGCTGGGGCTGCGGCTGGTCCGGGCGGTACGGCGAGTACGGCTGCGGCGGCTGGTAGCCCTGCGGGGGCCGGGGCGGCTGCGGGTGGGACTGGTAGGGCTGCGGGGCCACCTGCGGGGCGGGCCAGTCGTCCTGGGCGCCGTAGTCACCGGGGGCGAAGACCTCGGTCTGCTGGTTGCGGTCCCGGGCGGCCCGGAGCTGGGTCTGCCACGGGTGCGGCTGTTCGCCGGCGGGCGCCGCGGGAGCGGCCGGGGCGCCGGGGGGCACCGGCGGCATCGCCGGGGTCTGCGGCATCACGGCGGTGCGGTCGGCGGCGCCGAGCGGCGGGGCGCCCGCGCCCTGAGGGCTCATCAACTGGGTGGCGGCGGCCGCGTCGTACTGCCCCGAGGGCAGCACCTGGGTCTGCTCGCCGAAGGTCTGGTCGCCGAAGGAGGAGTCGGCGAACTGGGCCGGCACCGGCACGCCGGGCTCGGTCGGGGAGCCGGTGGCCGGGGTGGGCCGCGGGTCCGGGCGGAGCAGCTCGCCGACCGCGAAGGCGGCCTCGGCCTGGTCCGGCGAGGCGTGCACGCCGATCCCGGCGGCCACCACCCGCAGCGCCTGGGCCAGCGCCACGGCGCTCGGCCGCTCGGCCGGCTCCTTGCGCAGGCAGCGCTCGATCACCGACCAGAGCGGCTCGGGCATGGTGCGCGGGCGCTCCGGGTCCTGGGCCAGGTGCGCCTGGAGGATCGCCACCGGGTTGTCGCCCTGGAACGGGGCACGGCCGGTGGTCAGCTCGTACAGCATGATGCCGGCGCCGTAGACGTCCACCGCCGAGGTCTGCGGGCGGCCGTCGGCGGACTCGGGGGCGACGTAGGCGGGGGTGCCGACGAACTCGTGGCTGCGGGTGATCCCCGGGGAGTCGGCGAGCCGGGCGATGCCGAAGTCGGTGAGCATCGGGTGCATCTGCTCGGCGCCGTCCACGGTGGTGGAGGCGAGCAGCACGTTGGCGGGCTTGAGGTCGCGGTGCACCACCCCGTCGGCGTGGCTGGCCGCCAGCGCGTCGGTGATCTGGGCCATCAGCAGGGCGCCGGCGATCGGGCTGAACGGACCGTTCCCGCGCAGGTAGTGGAACAGGTCGGGGCCCTGCACCAGGTCCATCACCAGGGCCAGCAGCTCGCCCTCCACCACCAGGTCGCGGACCCGGACGATGTTGGGGTGGGTCAGCCGGAGCAGGACGGAGCGCTCGCGCAGGAAGCGCATCACCACGTCCGGGTCGGCGGCCAGCTCCTCGCGCAGTATCTTGATCGCCACCGCGCTGCCCGGCTCGATCCCCGGCACGACCACGTCCTCGCGCACCCGGGCACGCCAGACGGTGCCGGTGGCCCCGCGTCCGAGGGCCTCCTCAAGCAGGTACTTGCTGCCGACTGGCCGCACGCTGTCTCCTCGGTACTACTGCGGTACTGCGCTGCCGTGGTTTTCGGCAACTCTAACGGCGCTCGTCCAGGTTTCCGAGGCACCCCGACGGGACCGACCCCGACGCGGGTTGACCTGACGGGGCGTCGGCTCCACCATGGCGATCATCGCAAGATCGTCCGATTCTGGTGCCGGGCGCGCCGTGTCCCCCCGTAGTGGCAGGATGACAGGCACCACTCTTGTGGCCCAACGGCATCACTGAAGGGGAGTGCGGGGGCGATGCAGATCCGGCTCACTGTCCTCCGAGCGCGCAGCGGACCGGCAGCCGCCGGAACGGCCACCGACGTCCTGGTCACGGCCCCGGTCGGTACGGCGCTCGGCGCGGTCGCGGGGGCGCTCGCCGGTGCGGTGGGCGTGCGCGGCCCGCGCTCCGCGACCCATGTGCACCTGTACGCCGGGAACCGGCGGATCGACGAGCAGACCCCGCTCGGCCACCCCCCGCTGCTCGACGGCGCGGTGCTCTCGCTCAACGAGCCCGACCCGGACGCCGACCAGGACGACGCCCCGGCCCCGGCCGAGCTGCGCGTCACCGGCGGCCCCGACGCGGGCGGCGTGCACCGCCTGCACGGGGACCGGGTCACCATCGGCCGCTCCAGCGCCGCCGACGTCCCGCTGGACGACCCGGACGTCTCCCGGCTGCACCTCTCGCTCCAGCTCTCCCCCGACGGCACCGTGACCGTCCGGGACCTGGCCTCCACCAACGGCACCGTGCTGGACGGCCGCTTCCTGCGCGACGAGGCGGTCGAGCTGGCCGAGGACGGCCTGGTCCGGATCGGCGAGTCCACCCTGCTGGTCACCCGCCCCGAGACCAGGGACGGCAACCGCACCACGCCCGACGGCCTCGGCCGGCTCCAGCTGGCCGCCACGCCGTCGGCCCCGTCCGTCCCGGCCGCCGCCGCGCCCGAACCGCCCGCCACCGAGCCCCCGGCCGGCGGCCGCCGCTCGCTGTTCTCCCGCCGACGCCCGGCCGAGCCCGCCGGGCCCAGCGCCGCCCAGCAGCACGCCGCCGTCCGCAGCCGCCAGGCCGCCGCCCAGCGCGAGCGCTGGCCCGACCCGGCCGCCCTGCTGCTCACCGCGCTCGGCGCCGGCCCCCGGCTCTGGGAGCGCGGCCCGCACCACCCGGACGCGCTCACCCTCCGGCTCGGCACCGCCGACCTCCCGGGCGGCCCCGGCACCGCCCCCGGCACCGTGCTGCCCGCCGTCCCGGTCACCGTGGACCTGCAGACCGCCGGCAGCCTGGGGCTCGCCGGGCCGCGCCCCCGGCTGGCCGGCCTGGCCCGCGCGGTGCTCGCCCAGCTCGCCGTGCTGCACCCGCCGAGCTCGCTCAGTCTGGTGGTGGCCGCGGCCGACGAGGCCCACTCCGCCGACTGGTCCTGGGCCTTCTGGCTGCCGCACCTGGAGCCGACGCACGGTCAGGACTGCCGCCTGCTGGTCGGGTTCGGCCCCGAGCAGACCGAGGCCCGGCTCACCGAGCTGGCCGCCGGTGCGGGCCTGCGCCGGGAAGCGGGCCTGCGCGCGGAGGCCGGCCTGCGCGGGCGGACCGGCGCGGCTGACGGACCGTCCGGCACCACCGTGCTGCTGCTCGACGGCGCCCCCACCACCGCGCCCGCCCGCGAGGCGCTCGCCGTCCTGCTGGAGCAGGGCCCGGCCCTCGGCGTCTTCCCGGTCTGCCTGGCCGAGACCCCGCAGGCGCTGCCCGCCGGTCTCGGCGCCACCGCCGTGGTCACCGGCGAGGTCGCCACCCAGCTCACCCTGGACCGCCCGCTGGGCGGCGGCGGCCGCGAACTGGTCCGCGACCTGGCCCTGGACGCCGTCTCCCCCGCCTGGGCCGAGCGGCTGGCCCGGGTGCTGGCCCCGCTGCGCGAGGCCTCCCCGGTCTCCCGCGGCCCGCTGCCCGAGCAGCTGCGGCTGCTGGACCTGCTCCAGCCCGACACCGTCACCCCCTCCAAGCTGGCCGCCCGCTGGGCCGCGCTGCCCGGCGGCCCCGGCACCGCCACCGCCCTGCTCGGCACCGGCCGGGACGAGACCCTGCTGGTCGACCTCGCCGACCCGGACGAGCCCAACGGCCCGCACCTGCTGATCGGCGGTGCCCGCGGCACCGGCAAGACCGAGCTGCTGCGCACCCTGGTCGCCTCCCTCGCCGTCTCCGAGCAGCCCGGGCGGCTGCGGATCACGGTGGTCGACGGCCGCGGCGGCGGCACTCCGGAGGCTCCCGCCGGGCTGGCCGGCTGCACCGACCTGCCGCAGGTCACCGAGCACGTGGACGCCGGGGCCGACCCGCGCCGCGCCCTGCTCGCCGCCGAGACCCTGCTGGACGAACTCGCCCACCGGGAGGCGCTGTTCGACGGCCTCTCGTTCACCGCCTGGCACAACGCCCGGGCCGCCGTGCAGCCCGCCCCCGCCCTGGTGACGGCCGGCGGCGGCACCGCCCCGATGACGGCCCCCCGGGTCGGCCAGCAGCGCAAGCCGGCCGATGTGCTCACCGCCCCGGCCCGGCTGGTCGTGGTGGTGGACGACCTGGACGCGCTGCTCTCCCCCACCTCCCCGGCCGGCCGGCCGCTCAGCCGGGCGCTGTCCGCCGTGGCCGAGCGCGGCGGCCTGCTCGGCGTCCACCTGGTGGCCGCCACCGGGGCGCCCGAGCTGGCGGTGGGCACCGCGCTGGACGAGAACGCCCAGCTACGGATCGCCCTGCGCACCGCCGACCCGGTCGACTCCGACCTGCTGATCCACCTCACCGACGCCGCCGCCCTCCCCGAGGGCACCCCGGGCCGCGGCTACCTGCGCCGTCCGGACGGCGGGGTGACGGCCTTCCAGGCCGCCAAGGTCAGCGGCCGCATCCCCCGCACCGCCACCCTGCGCCCCACCGTGGTCGCCGTCGACCCGGCCCAGCTCGGCGCCCCGCCGACCCGCCGCCCGGTCCGCGAACTGGGCAACGGACCGACCGACCTGGCCCTGCTGGCCAGCGCCCTCCAGCGGGCCGCCACCCTCGGGGCCGGGTCCTGACGGTGTCTCAGGGGCGGTCGCCGGCCTTGTCGACGACCGCCCGGCGGACCACCGCGTCCGCGCCCTGGCCCCAGCGGGCGCCGAGGTACTCGTAGCTGTCGCGGTCGAAGACCCACTCCACGGTGGCCTTGCCGTCCGGCAGCGCCACCCCGACACCGTGCCGGCCGAGCCCGTCCGTGACGTCCTCGTGCACCACCGCCCCGGGGATCAGCCCGGCCGCCCGAAACAGTGCCGCGCTCACCTCCGGCGTCGCGATCTGCTCGGCGACCAGCCGGTTGATCGCCTTGAAGGCGGCGTGCTCGGGGCTCTGGCCCTGCCCCTCGGTCTGAGCCTTGATCAGCGCGAGCAGCGCCGCCGGGTCGGTCGGCAGGGTGGCCACGTAGCGGTAGTTCGGGTTGTTGACGCTGGCCGGCTCGTCCAGCGGGGTCAGCTCCCGCCGCCCGTACCGACTGTCGTCCAGCAGGGCGGGCCGCTTGCCGTCCACCGGCAGCCAGAGCTCGGCCTTCACCTCCGGGTCCTGCCGCTGCACGTAGACGTACTGGCCGTCCTTCACCTCCTGCCGCGGCTTGGCCGCCGCCGCCGCGGCCGCCCGGTCCAGCACCACCGAGGCCGCCGAGGCGGTCGGGGCGGCGCCCCCGGTGTTCAGCACCACGGTCAGCGCCAGCGCGCCCGCCAGCACAGGCACTGCGGCCCATCCGTAACGGCGGGTGGTGCTCCTGGGCTTCCGGCTGATCTCGCTCATCAGGTGTCCCCTCAACAGCTGGTGGCGGTCGGCGGGGAGCACCGGCTCGTGCTCGTGGTTCATCGGTTCTTCCCCTCGGACCGGACCGCTTCGACGCGGTCACTCCCTACCTGTCCGCGGCCGCGGTGAGGTTCCGTCAGTTCCTCCGCTGCCAGGTCGCGCAGCCGGGCCCGGGCCCGGGAGAGCCGGGAGCGGACGGTGCCGACCGGCACGCCGAGCGCCTCGGCGGCCGAGGCGTAGTCCAGCCCGGCCAGCGCGCAGAGCTGGAAGACCTCGCGCTCGCGGCGGCGCAGCCGCTCCAGCGCGCGCTTGGCGGCGGCCAGCCGGGCGCCGTCGTCCATCCGGCCGACCAGCTCGTCGGCGAAGTCGGGCACCACGTCCCGGTCCGGCAGCCGGGCCAGCGCGGCCCGGTGGCGGCGGCCGGCCCGGGTGGTGTTGCGCAGCACGTTGGTGGCGATGCCGAACAGCCAGGGCCGCACCGACCCGCCGTCCTCCTCCAGCTTCCCGCGCAGCCGCCAGGCCTCCAGGAAGGTCAGCGAGACGGCGTCCTCGGCGGCGGCCCAGTCCCCCAGCGTCCGTACGGCATACCCGTACACCCCCTGTGCGTGTTCGTCGAAGAGCTGCCCGAAGGCGCTCTGGTCCCCGGCGCGCAGCCGGGCCCGTAGTGACAGTTCCACGCCCCTACCTGTCCGCTCGCGCCCCCGGGTTCCGACCAGGATGCCGCGAGGGCGGTACCGGCAGGGAAGCCGGTACCGCCCTCGCGGTGAACTGTCGGACCGTCAGACGCCCGTGCGGAGCAGGGTGCGGATCACCCGCATGGCGACCGAGAGGCTGGACAGCTCGTAGTTGTCCGAACCCCTTATGTCGTCGAGGGTGGTCTTGGCCCGGCTCAGCAGGGTCGAGTTGAGCTCGGCCCAGGCCGCGTACCGCTCCTCGGGCGTGGAGCCCTCGGTGCCGCAGGACAGGATGTCCGCGGTGAGCGCGGAGTGCGCGGCGAACAGGTCCTCGCGGATCGCGGCGCGGGCCATCGAGGACCAGCGGTCGTCGCGCGGCAGCTCGATGATCCGGTCCAGCAGGTGGGTGATCTGCAGGCGGTCGGCCAGGTCGTAGTACAGCTCGGCGACGTCGGTCACCTCGCTGCCGCTGCGGTCCGCGACGCCGACGATGTCCAGGGTCGGGAAGGCGGACGAGAGGCCCGCGATCCGCAGCGCCAGCTCCTCCGGCACGCCGGCCTCGGCCAGCTCCCGGTGGACGCCCTCGAACCAGGTGAGGTCCTCGCCGCGCAGCGGCTTGGGCAGGCTGTCCCAGACCTGGTCGACCCGGGACTGGAAGAACTCGATGGTGCCCTGGATGTCCAGCGGCTGGCGCCGGTTGTTGAGCATCCAGCGGGTGGCCCGCTCGACCAGCCGGCGGGTGTGCAGGCGCATCTTGGTCTGCACCCGGGCCGGGACGGCGTTGTCGAGGCCCTCGACGTCCGACCAGATCCGCTCCAGGCCGAAGACCGCGCGCGCCGCCGCGTGGGTGCGGGCGATCTCCTCCATGGTGGCGCCGGTCTCCTCGCGGAGCCGGAAGGCGAAGGTGCAGCCGCCGCGGTTGATCGTGTCGTTGACGATCAGGGTGGTGATGATCTCGCGGCGCAGCGGGTGCTGGTCGATCGCCTCGGCGAACCGGGCCCGCAGCGCGCTCGGGAAGTACTCGTGCAGCGCGGTGCGGAAGTACGGGTCGTCGGGGAGCTCGGTGGCGAGCAGCTCGTCGGCCAGGGTGATCTTGGTGTAGGCGAGCAGCACCGAGAGCTCGGGCTGGGAGAGCCCGCGCCCGCCGGCCGCCCGCTCCTTGATCTGACGGTCCGTCGGCAGGAACTCGATGGCCCGGTCCAGCTGGCCGTTGCCCTCCAGGCGGTTGATCATGCGGGCGTGCACGTCGACCATCGAGAGGGCCTGGGCGACCGCGTTGGCCAGCACCACGTTCTGCGCGTAGTTGTTGCGCAGCACCAGGTGGCCGACCTCGTCGGTCATCTCGGCGAGCAGCTTGTTGCGCTGCTTGACCGTCATGTCGCCGTCGGCGACGACCTGGTTGAGCAGGATCTTGATGTTGACCTCGTGGTCCGAGGTGTCCACGCCGGCCGAGTTGTCGATGGCGTCGGTGTTGATCCAGCCGCCGGTGCCCTCGGGGCCGCCGGTCGAGGCGTACTCGATGCGGCCGAGCTGGGTGCAGCCGAGGTTGCCGCCCTCGCCGACCACCCGGGCCCGGACCTGGCCGCCGTTGACCCGGATCGCGTCGTTGGACTTGTCGCCCACCTCGGCGTTGGTCTCGGCGGAGGACTTGATGTAGGTGCCGATGCCGCCGTTCCAGAACAGGTCCACCGGGGACTGCAGGATCGCCTTCATCAGCTCGGCCGGGGTGAGCTTGGACTCCTCGATGCCGAGCCGCTCGCGCACCTGGGCGGAGAGCTGGATCGACTTGGCGGAGCGCGGGAAAACGCCGCCGCCGGCCGAGATCAGGCTCTTGTCGTAGTCGTCCCAGGAGCTGCGCGGGACGTCGAAGAGCCGGCGCCGCTCGGCGAAGGAGACCGCCGCGTCCGGGTTCGGGTCCAGGAAGATGTGGCGGTGGTCGAAGGCGGCCACCAGCCGGATGTGCTCGCTGAGCAGCATGCCGTTGCCGAACACGTCACCGGACATGTCGCCGATGCCGACCACGGTGAAGTCCTCGGTCTGGGTGTCGTGGCCCAGCTCGCGGAAGTTGCGCTTGACGGACTCCCAGGCGCCGCGCGCCGTGATGCCCATGCCCTTGTGGTCGTACCCGGCGGAGCCGCCGGAGGCGAAGGCGTCGCCCAGCCAGAAGCCGTAGCTCTCGGCCACGCCGTTGGCGATGTCCGAGAAGGTCGCGGTGCCCTTGTCGGCGGCGACCACCAGGTAGGTGTCGTCCTCGTCGTGGCGGACCACCTCGGAGGGGTGCACGACCTCGCCGGCCACCAGGTTGTCGGTGATGTCCAGCAGCGCCGAGATGAAGGTCTTGTACGAGGCGATGCCCTCGGCCAGCCAGGCGTCGCGGTCCACCGACGGGTCCGGCAGCTGCTTGGCGACGAAGCCGCCCTTGGCGCCGACCGGGACGATGACGGTGTTCTTGACCATCTGGGCCTTGACCAGGCCGAGGATCTCGGTGCGGAAGTCCTCGCGCCGGTCGGACCAGCGCAGACCGCCGCGGGCGACCTTGCCGAAGCGCAGGTGCACGCCCTCGACCCGGGGCGAGTAGACCCAGATCTCGAAGGCCGGGCGCGGGGCCGGCAGGTCCGGGATGGCCTTGGGGTCGAACTTCATCGACACGTAGGAGTGCCGCTCGCCGTCCGAGGCGTGCTGGAAGAAGTTGGTCCGCAGGGTGGCCTTGATGAGGTGCAGGAAGGAGCGCAGGATGCGGTCCTCGTCCAGCGAGACGACCTCGTCCAGGGCGCCCGAGAGCTCCTCCAGGATGCCCTCGGTCAGCTCGGACGCACCCTGCTGGTGGCCGGGGCTGAGCCGGGCCTCGAAGAGGTTCACCAGCAGCCGGGTGGTGTGGATGTTGTTGCGGAGCGCGTCCTCCATGTAGTCCTGGGAGAAGGTGCTCCCGGCCTGGCGGAGGTACTTGGCGTAGGCGCGCAGCACCACGGCCTGACGCCAGGTCAGACCGGCGGTGAGGACCAGCTCGTTGAAGCCGTCGTTCTCCGCCTTGCCGGTCCAGGTCGCCGAGAAGGCGTCCTGGAAGCGCTCGCGCGCCTCGTCGGTGAGGGCGGAGGCCTCGCGCAGGCGCAGGCCGAAGTCGTAGACCCAGGCCTTGGAGCCGTCCTCGCGGGTGAGCGCGTACGGGCGCTCGTCGAGCACCTCGACGCCCAGGCGCTGGAGCACCGGCAGGACCTCGGTCAGCGAGATCGGGCCGCCGACCCGGTAGATCTTGAAGCGGCGCTCGTCGTCGCCCGCGCCGACCGGCTGGTAGAGGTTGAGCCGGAAGTCGCCCTCGCCGCTCAGCGCCTCGATCTGCTTGAGGTCGGCCACGGCGGTGCGCGGCGGGAAGTCGGCGCGGTAGCCGTCGGGGAAGGCGTTGGCGTAGCGGCGGCCGAGTTCGGCGGCGCGCTCCTCGCCCAGCTCGACGTGCAGCTGGTCGTGGAAGCCGTCCATCCAGAAGCGCGCGGCCTCGGCCAGCTTGGCCTCGATCCGCTCCACCTCGGCGTCGGTCAGCGAGGGCAGCTCGCTGCCCTTGGCGACCCGGACCACGAAGTGCAGTCGGGTCAGCACCGACTCGGTGGACCAGACGGTGTACTCGATGTTCTCGCCGTTCAGCTCCTGCAGCAGCAGGTCCATCAGGCGCAGCCGGATCCGCGTGGTGTAGCGGTCGCGCGGCAGGTAGATCAGCGCGGAGAAGTAGCGCCCGTACTCGTCCTGACGGAGGAACAGCCGCAGCCGGCGGCGCTCCTGCAGGTAGAGCACGCTGGTGGCGATGGAGAGCAGCTGCTCGGCCGGGGTCTGGAAGATCTCGTCCCGGGGGAAGGTCTCCAGGATCTGCAGCAGGTCGCGGCCGTCGTGGCTCTCGTTGGCGAAGCCGGAGCCGGCCAGCACCTCCTGCACCTTGCGGCGGACCACCGGGATCCGGGTGACCGACTCGGTGTACGCGGCCGAGGAGAACAGGCCGAGGAAGCGGCGCTCGCCGATCACGTTGCCCTGGGCGTCGAAGCGCTTCACGCCGACGTAGTCCAGGTAGGCCGGGCGGTGCACGGTGGACTTGCTGTTGGCCTTGGTGAGGACCAGCAGCTTCTTCTCGTGCGCCTTGGCCCGGACCGGGGCGGACATCCGGCCGAAGGCCTCGGAGACCGGGTGGTGGTCGGTGTCGTGGCTGAGCGGGTCGGAGCGCAGGATGCCGAGGCCGGTGCCGGGGACGGCCCGCAGCACCTCCTCGCCCTCGTGCTCGGCCAGGTCGTACTCGCGGTAGCCGAGGAAGGTGAAGTGGTCGTCGGCCAGCCAGCGCATCAGCTCCCAGGCCTCGCCGACCTCCTGCTCGGCCAGGTGGGCCGGGGGCTCCTCGGCCAGCTCGTCGGCCAGGCGCAGCGCGGAGTCGCGCATCTTGCCCCAGTCCTCGACGACCTCGCGGACGTCGCCGAGCACCCGGCGCAGGTTGGCCTCGATCGCGTGCAGGTCCTCGCGGTCGGTCTCGCGGTCGATCTCGATGTGCATCCAGGACTCGACCGTGGCGTCGGCGGGCCACTCGGTGCCGGCCGCCTGGCTGCGCGAGCAGGCGTCCAGGTCGAGGATCTCCAGCAGCTTGCCGGTCAGGTCACGGCGCACCACCAGCTGGGGGTGGATCACCACGTGGATGCCGCGGTCCTGGCGGGTCAGCTCGTTGGTGACCGAGTCGACCAGGAAGGGCATGTCGTCGGTGACGACCTCGACCACGGTGTGGCCGCAGGACCAGCCGTTCTCCTCCACCGTGGGGGTGTAGACCCGGACCTCGGCGGTGCCCTGCGGGCGCTTCAGGCCGAGGCGGTAGTGCGAGGCCGCCGCGCCGTAGACGTCCACCGGGTCGCGGTCGACGAGGTCCTCGGGGGCGGTGTGGAGGTAGTAGTACCGCAGGTACGAGGCGAGAGCACCGTTGCTCAGGCCCTCCCCGGGCGCCGCTCCCCCCACCTGGCTGTTCTCAGCGGCTGCCGCTGCCTTGATGAGCAGCTCGGCCTTGGCTGCGTCCAGCTTGGTCTGCATGGCTGTATGGCTCCTGTCGCGCGCCGTTGCGTGACTCGGTGATGGGTCCGGTTCACCGCCGGGTCTGCCCGCAATCCTCCACCAGCTCCGGAGGAAAGTGGCCCATGGCGCGCATGAAGCGACCTTCGTCCGGGTAATGGTGACGGTTTCGGCACCCGACGACGTCACTCACCCTAACCAAAGCAAACCAAGGTGTCAGGGGACATGGAGGCACAAAGCCGGAGGAAGATCACACCGTCCTGGACACGATGTCCAAACCGGCCGGTCACATGACGCCCCGTCAGACCTCGTCGGCCAGGACCAGCTCGACCGCCTCCGCCAGCGAGTCCACCACCGGGGCTCCCAGCCCGGCCAGCTTCTCCCGGGTGTGCGAACCCCCGGTGTACAGCACCGCACGCGCGCCCACCCAGTGGGCGGCCGCCGCGTCGTCCGCCGCGTCCCCGATCACCACGGTGCGCGCCGGGTCCTGGCCGAGCCGCTCCAGGTGCCGCTTCAGGTAGTCGCGCTTGCCCGTCCCGTACGACTCGCCGACCCGGCCGTCCACCCGGACGAAGTGCTCCTCGATCCCGCGGGCCCGCACCTGCGGCACCAGCCGGTGGTGCTCGTGCATCGACAGCAGCGACTGGCTGCGCCCGGCCGCCCGCCAGCCGGCCAGCAGCCCGGCCGCGCCCTCGGTCAGCCCGCAGGCGTCGCTGAGCTCCTGGTAGCGGTCCTGGAAGGCGGCGTCCAGCACCGTCCACTCGTCCCGGCTGGGCTCGCGGCCGAGCAGCAGCTCGTAGAACTTCGGGATCGGGAAGGTGTACAGCTCCCGGTACTGCTCCAGCGTGATCGGCGCCATGCCGAGCGTGGCGAAGGCCGCGTTGCTGGAGGCCACCACGGCCGCCATGTCGTGCAGCAGGGTGCCGTTCCAGTCCCAGACGATGTGCGTGCTCACCCAGGAACGGTACCCGCCGCCGCCGGCGCTCAGGCCCCGGGGGTCGAGCCGTCCGCCAGCAGCTCGCGCAGCACCCGGTCGACCTGGTGGTGCACGAGCTCGGTGCCGGGCGGCACCAGCTCCTCGGTGCGGCGGACCCACTCCGCCACGGTGGAGGCGTCGGCCTGGAGCAGCACGTCGCCCTCCAGCGAGCGGAGCATCACGGTGAGCAGGCCGCGGCCGCCGACGGTGCTCGGCCAGATCCGCACGTCCCCGCTGCCCGTGGCCCGGTAGACGCCCTCGGCCAGCAGCTCCCGGGCGAAGTACCAGCTGACCGGGGAGGCCGAGTGGACGTGGAAGGTGACGTGCACGGCGTACGGGTCGTCGGCCCGGTAGCCCAGCCGGGCCCGGACCGGGATGCTGTCCTGGGGCGACACCAACAGGTCCATGGTCAGGTCGCGCTCCAGCACGGTGCTCTCCATCTCGCGGCTCTCCATCTCGCGCTCTCCTCCGCTCGTCCCGGTCCGGCGCACTGAGAACGACACCGGGAACGGGTCGGTACCCGCGGATCCGCAACCCTGTAGGGGCAAACAGCGGTGGCCCGGCCGGTTCTGTCGGTGGCGACAAAAGCGCCCGACAGCCTTCCGGATGACACCGCGTCAACTTCGCGACACCGCCTCACCCCCCGAACGCCCGCCCGTCCGCCCACCCGTCCCGCCACCCCACCGTGCGGCCGCGCCCGGCCGGGCACGAACGGCCCCGGAGCGGCCGGGCCGCCGCTTCCTACCCTGACCGCTATGGACGCTCAACCGACCACGGTGCTGGGGGAATCGACCAAGCGGCTGGCCCGGATCCTGCTCGACGGCCTGCCGGAGCTGACCGAGGAGACGGTCCGCCGGATCCGCGAGGAGCTGAAGGTCTACCAGGACGCCGGCCCGCTGCCGTCCGGCCAGCTGCACGAGGCGGTCCGGGACAACCTGGCCTACTCCCTGCGCGGCCTCACCGGCGAGGAGATCACCCTGGAGGCCCCCCGGGTCACCGGCCGCCGCCGGGCCGAGCAGGGCGTGCCGCTGGCCATGGTGCAGACCGCCTACCGGCTGGGCTTCCGCTGCCTGTGGGAGCGGATGGTCGCCGAGGCCGAGCGCACCGGCGCGGCCAGCAGCGCCGACCTGGTCGCGATGGCCAGCGAGGTCTGGCGGTACAACGACGAGGTGGTGGGCGCCATGGTGGACGCCTTCAACGAGCGCACCGCCGCCCTCAAGATCCAGTGGGACCAGGAGCGTTCGGCCCTGGTGGACGTGGTGCTGCGCGGCGGCATGGGCAACCCGGGACGGGTCCTGGAGGCCGCCGACATGCTCACCCTGCCCTACGACGGCACCTTCGCCGTGGTGGTCGCGCACGCCCCCGGCCTGGCCCGGCAGGCCCTGCCGGACATCGAACCCGCCCTGCGCAGCCACCAGATGGGCTCCGCCTGGCGCCTCACCCCCGACGCCCACATCGGCATCGTCTCCATGCAGGACGGCGCGGCGATGGAGCAACTGGTCGAGACGCTACGGCTCCAGACGGTCCGTCGGGCCGGGGTCAGCCCCTGCTACTCCAGACTCGACCAGACCCCGCAGGCCCTCCACCTGGCCCAGGTCGCGCTGGCCAGCGCGGCCCCCCGCTCCGAGACCGTCTCGGTCTTCGACGCCTCCCCGCTGCCGATGCTGGTGGTCAGCTCCCCCTCCACCGCCTCCCGGATCGGCCACCAGGTGCTCGGCCCGCTGATGGACCTCCCGGAGAGCCAGCGCGAGCAGCTGCTCACCACCATGTCCACCTACTTCGCGGTGGACGGCTCGGCCGACAAGGCGGGCAAACTGCTGTTCTGCCACCCCAACACCATCCGCTACCGCCTGCGCCGGATCGAGCAGCTCAGCGGACGCTCCTTCGAGCGCCCGCTGGATTCCGCCGAGCTCTACATCGCCCTGCAGGCCGTCCTCCGCCTGCCCGAGGTGGTCCGCGACCCGCTGCACTGAGTGCCCTCCGGGGGTGCTCAGCCCTCGAACTCGGCCGCCCCGCGCAGCAGGTGGTGGTCCGACATGCCCGGGGTGCAGGGCGCCGCGTCACCCTTGACGTCGCGGAAGTCCCGGGCGCTCAGGAAGAGGTAGTCGATCTTCGTCGCGGTGGTGGCCTTCGGCGAGCAGAGCGGCTCCACGGTCGGCGCGCCGGTGCGGCAGCGGCCACCCGGCAGCGCGCAGAAGTCGGCGTCGTTCTCGTCCGCCTCCTGGTACTTCCCGCCGCCGCCCGAGTGGTTGTACAGCGCGTCCAGGGCCGGCTCCTGCGGGGTCGCGTTGAAGTCGCCCGCCAGCAGCACAGGCTCGCCCGCGTCCACGTACGCCCCGGTCAGCCGGGCCACCTCGGCGGCGTGCACCGGCGTGACGGCGTCGTGCGGGTCCAGGTGGGTGTCGCAGACCCGGACCTGACGGCCGGTCACCTTCGCCTGGGCGCAGAGCAGCGCGCGCTGCTCGGTGCCGTCCGGCTTCGGCAGCATCGTCACCGAGCGGCTGCCTGGCACCACGGTGCCCGCCGGGCCCTTCACGAAGATCCCCAGGCCGAAGCGGGTGTCCGCGGCGTCCCACTTGGCGCAGCCGGAGGCCGACGGCAGCGTGGCCCCCCAGACCGCCTCGTAATGCCCCGCCAGCTTGGTGCGCAGCAGGTCCCACTGCCCGTGGCAGAGCTCCTGCAGCACCACCACGTCGGCGCTCCAGGCGTCCACCTCGGAGACCAGCCGGTCGCGCCAGGCGGCCGTGCTGCCCTGGTAGACCTCCGGGCAGGCCGCCCCGCAGACGTTGTACGTGATGAACCTCGGCTTCGGCCAGTTCACCGGATCGGCCACGTCGGCCCGGGCCGGGGCCCCCGCCAGCAGCAGCCCCACCACCGCGACCAGCACCGTCATCAGCCTGCGCACGGACGTTCCCCCTCGATCGACTGCACGACCGGGGGATTCTACGGGCCGTCAGACCCCGCCGGTCAGGCCAGCAGCGCGGGGATCTCCTGGGTGGCGAACCAGAGCAGCTCGTGGTCCTCGGCGCCGTCCACCGTGAACTGCGCGTCCGCGTCGCCGCCGTCCGCCGCGCCGATCGCCGCGACCGCCGCCGCCACGTCGGCCACCACGTCCGCGTCGGCCACGTCCGCGTGCACGGCGGCCGCCTTGGCCAGCGGCAGCGGGCCCCTGAGCACGATCCGGCCCAGCGAGGCCTGGTCCTGGTACTCGTCACCGGCGAACGGCGCCACCGCCGAGTCGGCCACGTCCACCGCCACCACCACCCGGCGGCGCGGGGCCTGCGCGTCCTCGGCCAGCAGGCGCAGCGCGGCCTGGGCGGCCCGGTTCAGCGCGGCGTACTCCAGCTCCTCCAGGTCGTCGCTGACGTACCACTCCCGAAGCGCCGGGGTCACCGCGTACGCCACCGACTGGTCCAGCGAGCCGCCGGGGTGCGCGGCCGCCAGGCCGGCCAGGGTGGTGGGCACGTACACGCGCATCGGGGGCTCCGGTTCCTCGGACGATCTGGACAGCCAAACAATACGCACCCGGGCCCGGCCGGGTTCACCGTCGAAGGGCCCGCGCCGTGGTGTGCAGGGCGGTCTCCAGGGTCAGCGCACGGCGCAGCGGATCCATCATGTTCGGCCCCATCGCGGCCAGGTCCTCCAGCGTCGGGGCCAGCACCTGCACCCGCACCCCCGCCGCCCGCAGCGCCCGCACCTCACGGAACAGCTGACGGGTCACCACCCGCCGGTACCGGCCCACCAGTTGCACCAGCACCCCGCGCGGCCGGTCCCGCCGCCGCCACTCCCGCACCGCTCCCGCCCACCCCCGGCTCTCCGCCCGGCCGTCCGGCCAGCCGGGCCGCAGCGCCATCGGGGCCAGGACGTACACCTCGTCCAGGCCCCGGCCGAGCATCAGGTCCGCGTTGGTCGCCGACCAGCAGCCGCCGTCCACGTACCGGTGCCCGTCCAGCTCCACCGGTGCGAACCACCCCGGGATCGCACAGGAGGCCATCACCGCCTCCGCCACCGGCGCCGGCGGCTGCCCCGGGTCCCCGAACACCACCCGCCGGCCGGTCCCGTAGTCCACCGACACCACCCGCAGCGGCCACCCCCCGGGCGCCGCCTCCCCGACCAGCCCGCGCACCAGCTCACCGACCGGCGCCACCGACGCGCGGCCGGTCGGCGCGGCCGCCGACACCATGGTCAGGAACGGGTACCCCCGCGGGTTGCGCACCGTGGCCCGCAGCAGCCCCGGCGAACCGAACCCCGGCCGCGGCAGCGGCGGCAGCGCCCCGCCCAGCGCCTCCTCGTACCCGAAGCCCACCCCCGCCAGGGGGCCCGCGGCCAGGTCCAGCCCGCGCTGGTGGTCCGTCAGGTCCGCCGTCCCCACCCCCGCCGCCAGCAGCGTCCCCAGCACCGACCCGGCCGAGGTCCCGAGGATCACCTCCGCCTCCCCCGGCCGCCACCCCGTCTCCTCCTCCACGGCCCGCAGCGCACCCACCGCCCAGGCCGCCCCCAGCACCCCGCCCCCGCCGAGCACCAGACCCCGCCGCACCAGGCACCACCTCCGCCCTCCACCGACCGGCCCCCACGGTACGTCCCCCTTCGTGCCCTCCCGCCGCGCCCCGCCGGTCAACCCCGTGCACCACCCCCGGCCGCCGCAGCCCTTGTCCCGCACCGCGAACCACCCGGATAGGTGACACCGGCGCGCTCCCGCGACACCTCCCCCGGGGTCCGTTGCCACCGCCCCCGGCCCCGGGTACCAAGGAGCCGAACCCGCACCGCTCCGCACGAAGGGCGCCGCCGATGACCGCTCCCACCGCCGCCGCACCCCGGGTCCGAGCCCTGGTCCACCCCCATCCGCGGCGCCCCGAACGCACCCCGCGCCGCCCGCACCCCGTCGGCGAACTGACCCCGCGTCACCCTCGGGCCGCCTGCGCCCCCGCCCGCACCGGCAGCAGCCGACTCGCCGCCCGCTTCGCCCACCGCCTCGTCGAGGTCCTCACCGGCCACCGCCCCGCCGGCCAGCTCCAGCGCCACACCACCCTCCCCGGATACCAGCAACTCACCGCCCTGGTCCGCACCGGCCCCCTCCGCCCCCGCGGCAGCCTCACCCCCCACCGCCTCGGCCGCGTCTACGACTCCGCCCCCACCCCCCGCGCCCTCGAAGTCTGCGTCCGCGTCGAGTTCGGCCCCCGCCACCACATGGTCGCCTTCCGCCTCGAACAGCACCGCCGCACCGACCAGTGGCAGTGCACCGCCGTCGAAGCGAGGTAGTTGGAGGCAGCGACTCGGCAGGGCAACGCCCAGGGGCGCGAGGAACTGCGCGAATCGGAAGGCACCCACCTACAGCACGAGCTCCGGCAGCCAGTTGCAACACCAAGGGGCGCGAGGAACCGCGCGCTTCGGGAGGCGGCGCACCTGCAACTGACCCACCATCAGCCAGTTGCAGGTGTTGCCGTTCCCCTTCGCGCAGTTCCTCGCGCCCCTGAGGCGCTGCCCTTCCGGGCGACCGCGTACAGCTACGCGTTACTTCTTCCGGCGGCCCTTCGCCGCGCGGGCGGCCTTGCGCCGCTCCGCCCGGGTCAGCCCGTCGCCGTCCTCGACGCCGTCCTCGAAGTCGCCCTCGATGACGTGCTCGTCGCCGTCCACCGACGGGGCGGTGTAGTGCAGACGCTGCGGCTTCGGAGCCTCCAGGCCCTTCGCCTTGATCTCCGGGCGGCCGGCCGCCTGGTCCTTCTCCAGCTTGGCGAGGGTCTCCTCGGTGTCCGCGAGCGGCACCTCCTCGACCTGCTGCTCGACCTGGACCTCCAGGTTGAACAGGTAGCCGACCGACTCCTCCTTGATGCCCTCCATCATCGCGGAGAACATGTCGAAGCCCTCGCGCTGGTACTCGACCAGCGGGTCGCGCTGGGCCATCGCCCGCAGGCCGATGCCCTCCTGGAGGTAGTCCATCTCGTAGAGGTGCTCACGCCACCGCCGGTCGAGCACCGACAGCACCACGCGCCGCTCCAGCTCCCGCATGATCTCCGCGCCGAGCGCGTCCTCACGGGCGCCGTACTGCCCCTGCACGTCCTCCTGCAGCGCCTTGACCAGGAACTCGGCGGTGAGCCCGGCCGGCCCGCCGGCCTCCTCCTCGAGCTCCTCCAGGTCCAGCGTCACCGGGTACAGCTGCTTGAGCGCCGCCCACAGCTTGTCCAGGTCCCAGTCGTCCTCGAAGCCCTCGCCGGTCGCGGCGTTGACGTACGCCTCGACGGTGTCGTCCATGAAGTGCGTGACCTGCTCCTGCAGGTCCTCGCCCTCCAGCACGCGACGACGCTCGCCGTAGATGACCTCGCGCTGACGGTTCAGCACCTCGTCGTACTTGAGGACGTTCTTGCGGATCTCGAAGTTCTGCTGCTCGACCTGGGTCTGCGCCGAGGCGATGGCCCGCGTCACCATCTTGGACTCGATCGGCACGTCCTCCGGCACGTTGGCCATGGCCAGCACGCGCTCGACCATCCCGGCCTTGAACAGCCGCATCAGGTCGTCGCCCAGCGACAGGTAGAACCGCGACTCGCCCGGGTCGCCCTGACGGCCGGAACGGCCGCGCAGCTGGTTGTCGATGCGCCGCGACTCGTGCCGCTCGGTGCCGAGCACGTACAGGCCGCCCAGCTCCTGGACCTCGAGCTGCTCCGCCTTCACGGCGGTCTTGGCCTTCTCCAGGGCGGCCGGGAAGGCGGCCTCGTACTCCTCCGGAGTGTCGATCTCGGTGATGCCGCGCTGCGCCAGCTCGGCCACCGCGAGGTGCTCCGCGTTGCCGCCGAGCATGATGTCGGTGCCGCGGCCGGCCATGTTGGTGGCCACCGTGACGGCGCCGCGACGGCCCGCCTGGGCGACGATCTGCGCCTCGCGCTCGTGGTGCTTGGCGTTGAGGACCTCGTGCGGGACGCCGCGCTTACGCAGCTCCTGCGAGAGGTACTCGGACTTCTCGACCGAGACGGTGCCGACCAGGACCGGCTGGCCCTTCTCGTGCTTCTCGACGATGTCCTCGACCACGGCGGCGAACTTGGCCGGCTCGGACTTGTAGATCAGGTCCGGCTGGTCGATGCGCAGCGGGGTCTTGTTGGTCGGGATCGGCACCACGCCGAGCTTGTAGATCTGGTGGAACTCGGCCGCCTCGGTGGTGGCGGTACCGGTCATGCCGCCGAGCTTGTCGTAGAGGCGGAAGAAATTCTGCAGGGTGACGGTGGCCAGGGTCTGGTTCTCGTTCTGGACCTCCACACCCTCCTTGGCCTCGATCGCCTGGTGCATGCCCTCGTTGTAGCGGCGGCCGGCCAGGATGCGGCCGGTGTGCTCGTCGACGATCATGACTTCGCCGTTCATGACGACGTAGTCCTTGTCGTTCTTGTAGAGCTCCTTGGCCTTGATGGCGTTGTTCAGGAACCCGACGAGCGGGGTGTTGACCGACTCGTAGAGGTTGTCGATCCCGAGGTAGTCCTCGACCCGGGAGACGCCCTCCTCCAGGACGCCGACCGTGCGCTTCTTCTCGTCGACCTCGTAGTCGCGGTCGCGCTTGAGGCGCAGCACCAGCTTGGCGAAGTCGGCGTACCACTTGGTGGCCTGGTCGGCCGGGCCGGAGATGATCAGCGGGGTGCGGGCCTCGTCGATCAGGATCGAGTCGACCTCGTCGACGATCGCGAAGTTGTGGCCGCGCTGCACCAGTTCGTCCTGCGACCACGCCATGTTGTCGCGCAGGTAGTCGAAGCCGAACTCGTTGTTGGTGCCGTAGGTGATGTCGCAGGCGTACTGCCGCTTGCGCTCGGCGGGCGACATGTTGCCCAGGATCACGCCGACCTCGAGGCCGAGGAAGCGGTGCACCCGGCCCATCCACTCCGAGTCGCGCTCGGCGAGGTAGTCGTTGACCGTGATCAGGTGCACGCCCTTGCCGCTCAGCGCGTTCAGGTACGCGGGCAGGGTGCCGACCAGGGTCTTGCCCTCGCCGGTGCGCATCTCGGCGACGTAGCCCAGGTGCAGCGCGGCGCCGCCCATCAGCTGGACGTCGTAGTGGCGCTGGCCGAGCACCCGCTTGGCCGCCTCGCGGACGGTGGCGAAGGCCTCGGGGAGGATGTCGTCCAGGGTCTCGCCATCGGCGAGCCGCTGCTTGTACTCGTCGGTGAGTGCCCGCAGGTCCTCGTCGCTGAGGTTGACGAAGTCCTCTTCGATGGAGTTGACCTGGGCAGCAATCCGCTGGAGCTTGCGAAGGACCTTGCCCTCACCGGCGCGCAGGATCTTGTCGAAGACGGACACTAGGGCGGGCTCCTTGCCTGTTCGGCGTTGGACGGCAGCACGGTGGGTCGACCCCACCGCACGGGCCATCGTATGCGAGGGAGCCAACGCGCCGGGAGGTGCGTCAGCACGGTATTCCCGTGTCACCCGTGGGGGCACAACGGCCGATTGCGCTCCGGTGCGGACATTTCGGTCACCCTCCGGCCCTCGCTCAGGTTGTACGCGCCGGGACCTGACTTGGTTCCCGCTCCGGCTCCCCCCGCTGTCAGTCCCTCCGTCTACCCTGCGCGGCATGACCGCCACGCCTGCACCCGTCCTCGAACTCTCCGCCGACGAGGCCCGCCGGATCGCGCTGCGCGCCCAGGGGCTGCTCGGCGCGCCCGACCGCAGGGGCGGGGTGCGCGGCGTGCTCCGGCACCTCGGCGCGGTCCAGCTGGACACCATCTCGGTGCTGGCCCGCTCGCACGAGCTGGTGCCGTACGCGCGCCTCGGCGCGGTCGGCCGCCCGGGGGTGGAGGCGGCGTACTGGGGCGGCGGCACCTCCTTCGAGTACTGGTCGCACGCGGCCTGCATCCTGCCGGTGGAGGAGTGGCCGCTGTTCGGCTTCCGCCGCCGCTCCTACCGGTCCAACGGTCACGTCTGGGGCCGCAGCACCGAGGAGCGGACGTACCGTCAGGTGCTGGACCAGCTGCGCGCGGAGGGCCCGCTGACCTCCACCGAGCTGGGCGGCGCCAAGCGCACCTCGGAGTGGTGGGACTGGTCGGACACCAAGGTCGCGGTGGAGAAGGCGCTGGCCTTCGGCGACGTGGTCTGCACCGAGCGGCGCAGCTGGAAGCGGGTGTACGCGCTGGCCGAGCAGGCGATCCCGGCCGAGTACCTGGCCGAGGAGCCCTCCGACGCGGAGTGCGTGCGCCGGCTGGTGGCCCAGGCCGGCACGGCGCTCGGGGTGGCCACCCGGGCCGACCTGATGGACTACTACCGGCTGAAGGCGAAGCACTTCGACGCGGCCCTGCCGGAGTCCGGCCTGGTTCCGGTGACGGTGGCCGGCTGGGGCGCGCAGGCCTGGGCCGACCCGGCCGCGCTGGAGACCGCCCCGCGCGGGCGGCACCGCACCACCCTGCTGTCGCCCTTCGACTCGCTGGTCTGGGACCGGCCCCGGACGGAGCGGATCTTCGGCCTGACCCACCGGCTGGAGGCCTACACCCCGAAGGAGAAGCGGGTGCACGGGTACTTCGCGATGCCGCTGCTGACCGGCGGCCGGCTGGTCGGCCGGGTCGACCCGGCCCGGGAGGGGAAGACCCTGGTGGCCCGTCAGGTGTCGCTGGACTCGCCCCGTCATCTGGAGGCGCTGGCCGGCGCGCTGCGCGAGGCGGCCGGCTGGGTGGGCTGCACCGCCGTCCGGGTGGAGCGGCTCTCCGACGAGGGCCTGCGCCCGGCCCTGGAGAAGCTGATCGGGTGATCCCGGCGGGCCCGGAGCCGTTGCCCGGTGGTGTCCTTCCGCACCACCGATTCGGAGCAACGCATGGGTCCGACCACCACCCGCCGCACCCTGTTCGGAGCAGCCGCCGCCCTGGGCACCGCCGCCCTCGGCGCCGTCGGCCTGACACCCCGTCCGGCCACCGCCGCGCCGTCCCTCCGGACGCTCCCGGCCAGGGACGCCACCCGGGCGGACGGGGCGGTCAGCCGGGGGCTGGCCCGGGAGATGCTGATGGTCGGCGAGGACGAGCGCACCGACCTGACCCTGGAGTACCTCAAGGTCCTGATCGACGGTCAGCTGCCGCCCACCACCGGCCGGAAGCGGGTGCTGGTGGTCGGCGCGGGCGTGGCCGGGCTGACGGCGGCCACCCTCCTGAAGCGGGCCGGCCACGAGGTGGTGGTCCTGGAGGCGAACGCGAACCGGGTCGGCGGCCGGGTGAAGACCTTCCGCGGCATGTTCAGCGACGAGCGGCTGTACGCGGAGGCCGGCGCGATGCGGCTGCCCGACTTCCACCCCCTGGTGCTGGCGCTGGCCGACAAGCTGGGCCTGAAGCGGCAGTTGTTCTTCAACGCCGACATCGCCCCCGGCACCCGGGCGCTCGGTCCGGTGCCCCCGGTGACGCACCGCTCCTTCACCGGCGAGGTCTGGAGCAACGGCCCGGACACCCCCTTCACCGCGCCCGCCCCGGTCTTCCGCACCCTGCTCGCGGTCAACGGCCTGACCGCCGCCAAGGCCGACTACGCCCGCGACCCCGGCGAGCTCAACCGCTCCTTCGGCGCCCGCTTCGCCTCCACCGCCGCGGCCGCCGTGCACGCCGCCTTCGAGCCGGCCAGCGTCCCGCCCGGCGACATCGCCCGGCGCCTGGACGGCTGGACGGAGGTCTTCTCCCGCTACGGCTACCACTCCACCCGCCGCTTCCTGCGGGAGGAGGCCGGCTGGGACGAGGCGTCCGTCCAGGCCGCCGGGACGCTGGAGAACATCACCTCCCGGCTGCACTACTCCCTCGTCCCGACCCTGATCGACCACGCCCTGATCAACCCCGCGAACCGCTACTGGGAGCTGGAGGGCGGCACCGACACCCTGACCACCGCGCTGGCCGCCCCGCTCGCCGCCGAGCTGCGGATGGGCCGCCGGATGACCAGGCTGTCCCAGAGCGCCGCCGGCGTGCGGATCGAGACGGTCGGCGAGAGCGGCGACGAGGAGTCCTGCGACGGCGCCCCCGACGGCCGCACCGAGGTCTTCGAGGGCGACTACGCCCTGGTCACCATCCCGTTCAGCGCGCTGCGGTTCTGCCGGTTCGAGCCGCTGATGTCCTACCCCAAGCGCCGCGCCGTCACCGAGCTGCACTACGACTCCGCCACCAAGGTGCTGCTGGAGTTCAAGCGCCGCTTCTGGGAGGACGGTCCGAACGGCTTCACCGGCGGCGGCTGCGTCTCGGACAGCGCCAGCCGCTTCACCTACTTCCCCTCGCACGCCCCGGGCGGCGCCCCCGGCGGGGTGGTGCTGGCCTCGTACACCTGGTCCGACGACGCGATGCGCTGGGACTCGCTGACCCCGGGCGAGCGGTACGCCTTCGCGCTGGACGACCTGGAGCGGCTGTTCGGCCCCCAGGTGCGCCGCGAGTTCACCGGCGTCGGCGTCACCCAGTCCTGGGCCCGGGCCCGGTACGCCCTGGGCGAGGCGGTGATCCCGACCCCGGGGCAGCTGCACGAGCTGCACCCGGCGGCCGGCCGGCCCGAGGGCCGGGTGCACTTCGCGGGCGAGCACACCAGCCTCAAGCCGGCCTGGATCGAGGGCGCGCTGGAGTCCGCCGTGCGCACCTTCCTGGAGCTGCAGGCCCGCTGACGGAGGGTCAGGCCTGGAGGTCGGCGGTCAGCCGATCTCCAGGATCTTCTCCCGCATCGCGTAGACCACGGCCTCCATCCGGGAGTGCAGCTGCAGCTTCTCCAGGATGTTGCGCACGTGGTTCTTCACGGTGTTCTCGGAGATGAAGAGCTCCTTGGCGATCTCCCGGTTGTTCATCCCGGTGGCGACCAGCTTGAGCACCTCCAGCTCGCGGTCGGTGAGCCGGGGCGCCGGCAGCAGCTCCCGCTCGTCCGGCCGCCGCTGGATCATCGACTTGAACTCGGTGAGCAGCTTGGAGGCCATCGCCGGGCTGATCTGCGACTGCCCGTCGGCGACCGCCCGGATCGCGGTGGCGACCTCGTCGGTGGAGATCTCCTTCAGCAGGTAGCCGGTGGCACCCGCCTTGATCGCCTCGTAGAGGTCGGCCTCCTCGTCGCTTATGGTCAGCATGATGATCTTGGCGCTGGGCACCACGTCCTTGATCGCGGTACAGGCCTCGATCCCGCTGCGCCGCGGCATCCGTACGTCCATCAGGATGATGTCGGGCAGCAGGTCGGCCGCCTTGAGGACCGCCTCCGCGCCGTCCCCGGCCTCGCCCACCACCCGGATGTCGGGCTCCTCCGCCAGCACGATCTCCAGGCCCCGGCGGAACAGCGCGTGGTCGTCCACCACCAGGACCCGGATCGGCTCGTCCCGGTGCGGCGGTTCGTCCGCGTCCCCCGGCGGTCCGCCCGTCAGACCGAATCGCTCCCCCATCCGCCCCTCCCCGCCGCCCGGTCAGTGTCGGCACATCATTCCACGAAGCACCCGCGGTCGATCACCCTCCGCCGTCGCCCCTCCCGGAACGGGTGACCCCCGGTGGCAGCCGCCACCGGGGGTCACCCGCATCGCCTCCTGTGCGTCAGTCCTGGTCCGGGCCGCCGATCGCACCACCGGCGTCACTGGCCGGGCCGACGTTCGTGCCGTCGGTGGCCAGGTGGATCACGCCGTAGTGGTAGCCGTGCCGCCGGTACACCACGCTCGGCAGGCCGCTGTCCTTCTCCACGAAGAGGTAGAAGTCGTGGCCGACGAGCTCCATCTCGTACAGCGCCTGGTCCAGCGACATGGGCGCGGCGCCGTGCGTCTTCTCCCGGACGACGAGCGGTCCGTCGCCCTCCACCTCCAGCGATCCCATCATGGTCTTGCGGGCCGTGCCGTTGACCCCGGCGCTGGGCTCCTCCACCTCGGGGAGCGACGCCAGCGCCGCCGTCGCCTCCGCGACGCTGATCGGGGTGCGGCCGTTGCCGCCCTTGTGCACCCGCCGCCGGTCGGCGGACTTGCGCAGCTGCGCGTCCAGCTTCGCGGAGGCCAGGTCGAGCGCCGCGTACGGGTCAGCGGCGGCGGCCTCGGCCCGGATCACCGGGCCGCGGGTGCGCATCGTGATCTCCACCCGCTCGGACCGGTCGGCCTGGCGCGGGTTGTGTTCCTTGGACACCTCGACGTCGAGGCTGATCACCTTGCCGTCGAACTTCTGGACCTTCTCCAGCTTCTCGGCCACGTGCTCTCGGAACCTCTTGGGCACCTCGGTCTTGCGGCCCTTGACGACGATGTCCACGCAGAACTCCGATCCCTCGTGCTGACGCCGGGCCGGAACGTTCCCGGACCGGACTGAGACCCAGCCGGACCAGCCGCTTCACCATCACCACCGGGGCTCCCGGGGGCGCTGGGAGGGACTGGCCCTCACCTCACTTCCTCCCCACCAGAAGCGCTTGAAACCCCTTGGAGCCTCATCGAACACCTCACACCGGGATTTCGCCATCCCCGGTCGGCTGGAGGACTGTTCCGTCCTGTTTACCCTCACGCGGGTGAAAAACCGGTAAACACCTGGACAACATGCCCCGGACGGCCCACCGTTTGGTACGGGCCGACCACCGGGAGTCACCATGACCGCCCACGCCCTGTTCGAACTGGCCGACCTCCTGCTGCCCGCCCGCTGCGCCGGCTGCCGCACCGGCCGCACCCCGCTCTGCCCCGGCTGCCGCGCCGCGCTGGACACCGCCCGCCCCGGCCCGGCCACCCCGCACCCGTGCCCCGCCGGCCTGCCCCCGGTGCACGCCGCCACCCACTACGCCGACCCGGTCCGCCAACTGCTGCTCGCCCACAAGGAGCGCGGGGCCCTGCGCCTGGCCGCCCCGCTCGGCCGCGCCCTGGCCGCCGCGGTGCTCCCCCTGCTGGGCCCCGGCCCGGCCCTGCTGGTGCCCGTGCCCTCCACCCGGGCCGCCACCCGCGCCCGCGGCCACGACCCGACGCTGCGCCTGGCCCGGGCCGCCGCCCGCGAGCTGCGCCGGCGGGGCCGCCCCGTCCGGGCCGCGCACCTGCTGCGCCACCGCCGCGCGGTGGCCGACCAGGCGGGCCTGACGGCCGCCCAGCGGCACGCCAACCTGCACGGCGCCCTCACCGCCCGCCCGGGCGCCGCCCGCCTGCTGGCGGGCCGTCAGGCCGTGCTGGTGGACGACCTGGTGACCACCGGGGCCTCCCTCGCCGAAGCCGCCCGCGCCCTCACCGCCCTCGGCCACCCACCCCGCGCCGCCGCCACCGTGGCCGCCGCCCGGCGGGCCACCGGTCAGCCCGGGTAGGAGAACTGACGACCCTTCAGGCCCGACGCCAGCTCGACCCACTGACTGCCCGACAGCCGGTAGACCTGGTCGGCGGAGGTGGCCAGCACCGGCGGCAGCAGCTCCTTGCTGCCGGTGTTCCGCGCCTCGGTCGCCGAGACCGAGGTCATCGAGTCACCGCCCTGGAGCGGCACGTCCGCGCTGACCGATCCGTCGGTGCCGAAGTAGTGCAGCTGCTGGAGCTTGTCCTGCTCCTTGCCGAGCACCAGCAGCTGGTCCGTGTCGGCCCAGGCCACCGAGACCACCTCGCTCAGCACCGAGGCCACCGCCCGCAGGCCCACCACCTCGGCCCCCGGACTGGTCTGGCTCCCGGTGTGCAGGACCATGCCGAGCCTGAGCGTGGTCCTGCCGCCCTCGTTCACCACCAGGGCGATCCGGGCGCCGTCCGAGGAGACCCGCAGCGACTGGACCTTCCCGCCGCCCAGCCCGCCGACGTGGACCGGCACCACCGTCCGGCCGCGCACCATGACCACCCCGGAGTCTGCGGCCGGGTCCACCAGCCAGAGGTTGTTCCAGCCGTCCCAGCTCGGCGAGCTCAGCACGCCACCGCTCCGGTGCACGCGCTCCCCCTTGGTGCTGTTGGCGGCCAGGTCGACCAGGAACAGCTCGTGGCCGTCCGCCCCGATCGCGGCCGCCGCCACACCGTCCCGTCGGACCGCGAAGCCGCTCGGGCGGAGGGAGCCGTTCTCCGCCCCCAGCTCGCCCGGGACCGGAGTGCCCCTCCCGTCGGAGTCCGCGGTCTGCATCAGCTGGCCCTTCGCCTGGTCCAGGTAGTACTGCCTGGTCCCGAACACCCCGCCGGCCAGCGCGCCCGGCGCGCGCAGCACGGTGTCGCCGACGGCCTGGCAGGTGCCCTTCTGCCCGTTCAGGGTCAGCAGGGTCAGCCGCTTGCCCTGGACGTCGGACAGGGTGTGGAAGAGCTGCGCGGCCATCTCGCCGCAGCGCCCCGGCTCGGCGCCGAGGTCCGGCACGTCCACCTTCACGGTGGCCGCGTTGGAGTCGTTGACGGTGACGGCGCCCACGATCGCGACCTGCTCGCCGAAGGCCGTCCGGACCCCCTTGGCGAGCCAGGGCGACGGTCCGTCGGCCAGCGCCTGGGCGGCGGCGGTGAGCGGGTCCACCCGGCGGCGCACGTAGATCGGGTCGGGCACCAGCACCGCCTGCGGGCCCGGGTCGACCGAGGGGTCCGTCCGGGTCGGGAAGTAGCGGTGCACCGCCCGGTACCCGTTCTTGAACTCGGTCTGATCGGTGATCAGCCCGTCCGGCAGGTCGTCGATCCGCCACTCGCCCTTGTTCTTGCCCTCGGTCTCCCGCACCAGCTTGAACCGCTTGTCGTACGGGGAGGTCTGGTTGGACGACGTGCCCGGGGTCGGCCGGTAGGTGCGGTGCCGGTCCAACTCGGCTATCTGGCCGCCCTGCACCTGGACCTCGGCCCGGTCGGAGCCCGCGGCCAGCGAGACGGTGTACCGGGCCTGCGAGCCCAGGACCACCACCTGCGTCTCCGGCTGCCACTTCCGCAGCGCCGCCGCCGTCAGGTACTGCTTGGCGGTCGCGTAGGTCGCCTCGTCGGCGTTGGCCGCGTCCAGGAAGCCGGTGAGCAGCTTCTCCGGATCGTCCCCGGGGTGCGGAGGCGCCGGGTAGACCCGCACCTGGAGGTTCTCCGGGGCGGCGGTCGCCGGGGTGCCGACCCGCTCCGGCGCGCCGTCCGAGGGCATCGAGACGCAGCCCGCGGCCACCAGCGGGGCGAGCACCGCGCCGAGCGCGCGGAGCAGCCGCCGGTCAGTCCTGTCCGTCCTCCGCACGCCGCTCCCCCTCCGAGTCGCTCCCACCGGCATCCGCGCCGGCCGACGGCGCGTCCGCCGGCCTGGCCGCCGACCGGTCCACCACCACGTGTGCGCCGGTCGCACCGTACCCCGCCGAAGCGGCCCGGACGTCCGAGGGGTCGGCCACCGGGGCCGAGGGCGTCTTGCCCAGCCCGGGTCCGATGCTCAGCACGCCGCCCAGCCCGGGGCCGAAGCCCGTGGCCTGGCCCTCCGGCGTCTCCGGGACCTCCGCCGTCTGCTCGGCCGAGGTGAGCGCGGTCGCCCCGGCCGGCCTGGCCCGCCGGTACGGGCCCGCGCTGGCCAGCCCCCGGTTGTGCCGGGAGTCCTCCGGCTCCAGCCGGAACGGCGCCCGGCTGATCTCCCCGCCGCGGGTGCGCGGCAGGGTGAGCCGGAAGTGCGAGCCGCCGCCCGGCTCGCCCCAGGCCTGCAGCCAGCCGCCGTGCAGGTGCGCGTCCTCGACCGCGATCGACAGGCCCAGGCCCGTGCCGCCGGTGGTCCGCACCCGGGACGGGTCGGCCCGCCAGAAGCGGTGGAACACCCGGGAGGCCTCGCCGGGCTTGAGCCCGATGCCGTAGTCCCGGACGCCGACCGCGACCGCGCCCTCGGCCGAACCGAGCCGGATCACCACGTCCCGGCCCTCGCCGTGCTCCAGCGCGTTGACCACCAGGTTGCGCAGGATGCGCTCGATCCGCCGGGAGTCCACCTCGGCGACCACCGGCTCCTCGCCGCCCCGGATGATCACCGCACTGCCCTTGGCCTGCGCCAGCGGGTCGGCCGCCTCGACCACCCGGCCGACGATGTCCCGCAGGTCCACCGGCTCGGCGTCCAGGATCGCCGCGCCCGCGTCGAACCGGCTGATCTCCAGCAGGTCGGCGAGCAGCGACTCGAAGCGGTCCAGCTGCCCCTGGAGCAGCTCCGCCGAGCGGGCCGCCATCGGGTCCAGGTCGTCCCGGCTGTCGTAGATCAGGTCCGCCGCCATCCGGACGGTGGTCAGCGGGGTGCGCAGCTCGTGCGAGACGTCCGAGACGAACCGCCGCTGCACCCGGGAGAGCTCCTCCAGCTGCCGGATCTGCGCCTGCAGCGCGTTGGCCATCCGGTTGAAGGACTCGCCGAGCCGGGCGATGTCGTCGGAGCCGGTGACCTTCATCCGCTCTTCCAGGTGCCCGGCGGCCAGCCGCTCCGAGATCCCGGCCACCATCCGCACCGGGGTGACCACCTGACGGACCACCAGCCAGGCGATGCCGCCGAGCAGCATCACCACGAACACCCCGGCGGTCGCCAGCGTGCCGGTGACCTGCCCGAGCGAGCTGGTCTCCTGGGCGAACGAGAAGACGTAGTACAGCTGGTACTGCGTGGTCCCGTCCGGGCCCCGGAACTGCTGACCGATGATCAGGCCCGGCTCCTCCTTCGGAGCCTTCCCGGGCGCGGTCGCCCGCTGCACCTCGGCGGTCTGCTCGAACATCTGCCCGGGGTTCGCGGCGACCTGGGCGCGCAGGGCCGGCGAGATCGAGGCCGGCAGGATCTCGCCGGAGCCGTACGCGCCGCGCAGCGCGGCGCTGGACGAGCTCTGCACCTCGTCGCTGTTGGGCACCAGGGCGATCACCGAGTAGACCCCGCTGCCGCCGGTGGCGAGGTCGGAGACCTGCTTGATCAGCCAGGTGCTGGTCTTCACCCGGGTCGGGTCGGTGTTGGCACCGACTGTGGCCTGCAGGTTGATCGCGTCGTTGATCTTGTCCTGCTCGATCTCGAAGCCGCCCCGGGCCTGGTTCTGCGCCGAGTGCTTCTTGGCGTCCAGCAGCACCGTGCGGACCTGGGCGACCACCACCACGCCCAGCACCAGCACCACGGCGAGCGAGAGCAGCAGGGTGGCGGCCACCACCCGCACCTGGATGGAGCGCCGGTACAGCGCCACCACCCGGTGGAAGGGACGCCGGAACTGACGGGCCACCAGCGCGAAGAGTGCCACCGGGCCGCGCCGGGGGCGGCGGCCACCGGTGGTGGTGGAGCTCAACACGTCCCCGCGAACGGTGGACTCCCCGTCGGCGGCGGTGCCCGACGGGGAGTCGTCAGCTTGCTGCGTCACGTCAGCTGGGCCCGGCCTTGTAGCCGACACCGCGGACGGTGACCACGATCTCCGGACGCTCCGGGTCCTTCTCGATCTTCGAGCGCAGGCGCTGCACGTGCACGTTCACCAAACGGGTGTCGGCGGCGTGCCGGTAGCCCCAGACCTGCTCCAGCAGCACCTCGCGGGTGAACACCTGCCAGGGCTTGCGGGCCAGCGCGACCAGCAGATCGAACTCCAGCGGGGTCAGCGGGATGCCCCGGCCCTCCCGCTTCACGGAGTGACCGGCCACGTCGATCACCAGATCGCCGATCGTCAGCTGCTCCGGCGTCGGCTCCTCGGCGCGGCGCAGCCGGGCGCGGACCCGGGCCACCAGCTCCTTGGGCTTGAACGGCTTGACGACGTAGTCGTCGGCGCCGGACTCCAGTCCGACCACGATGTCGACGGTGTCGGTCTTCGCGGTGAGCATCACGATCGGCACGCCGGACTCGGAGCGGATCTGACGGCACACGTCGATCCCGTCCCGCCCGGGCAGCATCAGGTCGAGGAGGACCAGATCAGGCTTGGTCTCCCGGAACGCGGCTAGTGCCTTGTCCCCGTCCGCGACGAAAAACGGCTCAAAACCCTCACCACGAAGCACGATGCCCAACATCTCGGCCAGTGCGGTGTCGTCATCGACGACGAGGACACGTCCCTTCATGCGTCCATCCTCTCATTACCGGATTGTGACCTGCCGCACAGCCGTGCCAATCTGGCGTGCTCGTGCCCGCCAAGTCAGTCATATCGTCGCAGAGTTCGCCCCCCGCCAGGACCGGGCCCCGGACCGGGCCGGGATATCCCTGCGAGCGCCGAACAGTGCCGTGGCACGATGGGCGCCACAGAGTACCGATTCGACGGGAGCAGTGATGACCGACACTCCGGGCTGGGCCTCGCCCGGCTCACCCGAGCCGCCCCGAGAGGACGCCGGGACGTCGGACGCTCCAGCTCCCTCCGCGGCCACCGCCCCGCCCGTCCCGCCGCAGGCCGGCCCCGTGCCGCCGCCGGTCCCGCCGCCCGCGCCGGGCCCCTACGCCGGCGCCTACGGCCAGCAGCCCCCGTACGGACAGCAGGCCCCCCACGGGCAGCAGCCCGGCTGGGGCCAGCAGCCCCCGTACGGTCCGCAGCCCGGCTGGGGCGGCGGTCAGCAGTGGGGCGGCGCCCCGGGCTGGGGCCAGCCGCCGAGCCCGAAGCCCGGCGTCATCCCGCTCCGCCCGCTCTCGGTCGGCGAGCTGCTGGACGGTGCCTTCACCACCGTGCGCCGCTACTGGCGCTCCACCATCGGCCTCTCCCTCGGCGTCGCGGTCGCCGAGCAGTCGCTCACCGCCGGCGCCGAGTGGTGGGGCTACGAGCAGCCCGACGCGATCGGCCCGGCCGTCCTGAGCATCGCCGCCTACCTGTTCGCGATGCTGCTCGGCATCATCGCCTCCGGCCTGCTCACCATGGTGGTCAGCAAGGCGATCCTCGGACAGCGCGCCACCCTCGGCGCCGCCTGGGCCGCCGCCCGGCCGCAGCTGTTGAAGCTCTTCGGGCTCACCGTGATCACCACCCTGATCATGGTCGGCATCGCCCTGGTCGCCATGGCGCCGATGCTGGTGCTCGCCGTCGCCGACGCCGACGGCGCGCTGATCGGCCTCGCCGTGCTGCCACTGCTCGCCGGCCTGGCCGTGATGCTCTGGTTGATGGTCCAGCTCAGCATGGCCGCCCCGGCCCTGATGCTGGAGAAGCAGGGCGTCTTCACCGCGCTCTCGCGCTCCCGACGCCTCGTCAAGGGCGCCTGGTGGCGCACCTTCGGCATCACCGCCCTCGGCCAGTTCATCGCCGGGCTGATCGCCGCCGTCTTCGTGCTGCCGTTCACCGTCATCGGCATGGCCGCGGTCGGCGAGGACCAGTTCACCCCGAACTCGGACTTCGGCGTGTTCGGCGCCACCACCCCGCCGTCGCTGATCCTGGTCCTCTCGATCGGCGCCATCCTGGCCTCCTGCATCACCATCCCGCTGGTCGCCGCGATCAACGTGCTGCTCTACGTCGACCGCCGGATCCGCCGCGAGGGCCTGGACATCGAGCTGGCCCGCGCCGCGAGCGCGCCCGCCGACGCACCGTCACCCGCCGCCGCCCCGGCCGACACCGCCCCCGACCAGACCGGACCGCAGGGAAGCTGATGCCCAACTGGGGGGAGTGGGCCCCGCTGGCCGCCGGCGTCCCGGTCACCGAGGAGCGTGACGCGGCCCGGGACGCCGCCCGGATCGAACGGCTCGACCCGGCGTACCACCACCACGATCCGAGCCTGCTGCAGCGGATCTGGAACTGGGTGGTCGAGCAGCTCGACAAGGCCTTCGGCGCCGTCGGCATCGCCACCCACGGCATCACCTCCGTGGCGCTCTTCCTGGTCGTCCTGACCGTCCTGGCCGGGCTGCTGTGGTGGGGTCTCGGCGCCCCGCGCCGGGCCGCCCGCAGCACCGCCCCGGACCTGTTCGGCGCCGACCGCCCGGCCACCGCCGCCGAGCACCGCGCGACCGCCGCCGCCCACGCGGCGGCGGGCGCCTGGGCCGACGCCGTGCGCGAGCAACTGCGCGCCCTGATACGCGGCTTGGAGGAGCGCACGCTCCTCGACGTCCGCCCCGGCCGGACCGCGGACGAGGCCGCCGCCGAGGCCGGCCGGGTGCTCCCCGAGCACGCCGAGGCCCTGCGCCGCGCCGCCCGCACCTTCGACGACGTGGTCTACGGCGAGCACACCGCCGACGCGGCCGCCTACCAGGCCCTGCTCGACCTCGACCGGGCCGTCACCACCAGCCGGCCGACCCTCGCCGGGAGCACCGCGTGAGCACCGACACCACCGCCCCGGCCCCCGCACCCGCCGCGCCGGCAACCGCTCCTGACACACCGTCGGAGGGGCCCGCGCCGACCGTCGGCACCGCACTGCGGGTCTTCCCCGGCTGGGGCCGGATCTGGCGTCGCGGCCGCTGGTTCCTGCTCGGCGCTGCCGTCGTCCTGGTCGGCGGGCTGCTCGTCACCGGCCTGGACGACCACCGCGAGTACCCCCCGCTCCACCCGCGCGACCCCGATCCGCACGGCACCCGGGCCGTGGTCCGCCTGCTCGAACAGCGCGGCGTCGACGTCCGCACCGCCGCCACCCAGGACGAGCTCTCCGAAGCCCTGGCCGCTCCCGGCACCACGGTGGTGCTGCCCCTCACCGTCCCGCTGACGCCCGGTCAGCTCGGACCGGTCTCCGCCCGCAAGCGCGGCAGCGACAGCCGCCTGGTGCTGATCGGCCCCGACAACGACACCCTGACCCAGCTCGCCCCGGGCATCACCACCGCCAACGACTCCTCCGGCGAGCCGCACCTCACCAAGTCCACCGCCACCGCCCCCGGCTGCTCCCTGCCCGAGGCCGCCCGGGCCGGCACCGCCGAGGTCGGCGGCCTGCTCTACCGGCCCGGCCCCGGCGACACCGGCTGCTACCCCACCAACGGCCGCCCCGCCCTGGTCCGCCACACCGACCCGGGCTCCCGCGAGACCGTGGTCCTCGGCAGCGGCCGCTTCCTCACCAACGAGCGGCTCGCCGAGGAGGGCAACGCCTCGCTCGCCCTCGGCCTGCTCGGCTCCCGCCACCACCTGGTCTGGTACCTCCCGGACTACTCCGGCCCGCAGGCCGAGCAGCCCAGGAGCCTCACCGACCACATCCCGGCCGGCTGGAACTGGGCCGCCCTGCAGCTCGCCGTGGCCGCCGCCCTGGCCGCCCTCTGGCGCGCCCGCCGGCTCGGTCCGGTGGTCACCGAGCAGCTGCCGGTGGTCGTCCGGGCCGCCGAGACCACCGAGGGCCGGGCCCGGCTCTACCAACGCGCCAAGGCCCGCGGCCGGGCCGCCGACGCCCTGCGCCGCGCCGCCCGCCACCGCACCGCCCCCGCCCTCGGCATCCCCCTGCACACCGGCGAACCCGACCCGACCGCCCTGTGCACCGCCCTGGCCGACCGCCTCGACCGCCCCGCCGTCGACCTCCACGCGCTGCTGTACGGCGACGCACCCACCGACGACGCCGCCCTGCTGCGGCTCACCGACGCCCTCGACGCCCTGGAAAGGCAGGTACGACAGCCGTGACCGAGCAGGCCACCACCTCCCTCAGCAAGCCGACCCCCGAGGACGGTGCCACCCTCTCGACCGCCCCGGCCGCCGCCACCGACGCCCGGGCCGCGCTCACCGCCCTGCGCGCCGAGATCGGCAAGGCCGTGGTCGGCCAGGACGCCGCCGTCACCGGCCTGGTCGTCGCCCTGCTCTGCGGCGGCCACGTCCTGCTGGAGGGCGTCCCCGGTGTCGCCAAGACCCTGCTGGTCCGCACCCTCTCCACCGCCCTCAGCCTGGAGACCAAGCGCATCCAGTTCACCCCCGACCTGATGCCGGGCGACGTCACCGGCTCCCTGGTCTACGACGCCCGCACCGCCGAGTTCTCCTTCCAGCCCGGCCCCGTCTTCACCAACCTGCTGCTGGCCGACGAGATCAACCGCACTCCCCCGAAGACCCAGGCCTCCCTGCTGGAGGCCATGGAGGAGCGCCAGGTCACCGTCGACGGCGAACCCCGCGCGCTCCCCGTCCCGTTCCTGGTCGCGGCCACCCAGAACCCGGTCGAGTACGAGGGCACCTACCCGCTGCCCGAGGCCCAGCTCGACCGCTTCCTGCTCAAGCTGGTGCTCCCGCTCCCCACCCGGGACCAGGAGTACCAGGTGCTCGCCAAGCACGCCTCCGGCTTCGACCCCCGCGACCTCGCCGCCGCGGGCGTGCGCCCGGTGGCCGGCCCCGCCGACATCACCGCCGCCCGCGCCGAGATCGCCAAGCTCACCGTCTCCCCCGAGGTGCTGGCCTACATCGTCGACCTCTGCCGGGCCACCCGGCAGTCCCCGTCGCTCTCCATCGGCGTCTCCCCGCGCGGGGCCACCGCCCTGCTCAACGCCTCCCGCGCCTGGGCCTGGCTGGCCGGCCGCGACTACGTCTCCCCCGACGACGTCAAGGCCCTCGCCCTGCCCACCCTGCGCCACCGGGTCCAGCTCCGGGCCGAGGCCGAGATGGAGGGCGTCACCGCCGACTCCGTCATCCAGGCCGTCCTGGCCCAGACCCCGGCCCCGCGCTGACCCGTACTGCCTGAAGGAGCGTCACCCATGGCCCTGACCGGCCGCACCGCCCTCATCGCCGCGCTCGGCGCGCTGGTCGTGGGCCTCCTGCTGCCCTCCTGGGCCGGGATCGCCGCGGTCACGGGCCCGCTCCTGCTCGCCGTCCTCGCCGACCTCGCCCTGGCGGCCCCGGTACGGTCCCTGGTGCTCACCCGCACCGGCGACACCACCGTCCGCCTCGGCGAGCCGGCCACGGTCGAACTCTCCGTCACCAACCCCTCCCGGCGCCCCCTGCGAGCCCGCCTGCGCGACGCCTGGCCGCCCTCCACCTGGCGCCCCGGCACCTCCTTCGAGGCCTCCCGGCACGCCCTCACCATCCCCGCGGGGGAGCGCCGCCGGATCACCACCCACCTGCTCCCCACCCGCCGCGGCGACCACCACGCCCACCGGGTCACCGTCCGCTCCCACGGCCCGCTCGGCCTCGCCGCCCGCCAGGGCTCCCACCTGGTGCCGTGGACGGTCCGCGCCCTCCCCCCGTTCGCCAGCCGCAAGCACCTGCCCTCCCGCCTGGCCCGCCTGCGCGAACTCGACGGCCGCACCTCGATCCTGACCCGCGGTCAGGGCACCGAGTTCGACTCCCTGCGCGAGTACCTCCCCGGCGACGACGTCCGCTCCATCGACTGGCGCGCCAGCGCCCGCCGGCACACCGTCGCCGTCCGCACCTGGCGCCCCGAACGCGACCGTCACGTCCTGATCGTCCTCGACACCGGCCGCACCTCCGCCGGCCGCGTCGGCGACGCCCCCCGCCTGGACGCCGCCCTCGACGCCGCCCTCCTGCTGGCCGCCCTGGCCACCAAGGCCGGCGACCGGGTCGACCTCCTCGCCCACGACTCCCACAAGCGCCGCACCGTCGTCGGCCGCTCGGCCTCCGACGTGCTCCCCGCCTTCACCGAGGCGATGGCCACCCTCCAGCCGGCCATGGTCCAGACCGACCTGCGTGCCCTCACCTCCGCCGCCCTCCGGCTGGCCCCCCACCGCTCCCTGATCGTCCTGATCACCGGCCTCGACGCCGGCCCCGTCGAGGAGGGCCTGCTCCCCCAGCTCCCCCTCCTCACCAAGCGCCACGAGCTCGTCCTCGCCTCCGTCGCCGACCCCCGCCTCGACGAACTCGCCACCACCCGCGGCACCGTCCAGGACGTCTACGCCGCCGCAGCCGCCGAGCAGACCCGCGCCGACCGCGCCCGCACCGCCACCCTCCTCACCCGCCGCGGCGTCACCGTCCTCGACGCCCCGCCCGCGGCCCTCCCCCCGGCCCTCGCCGACACCTACCTCGCCCTCAAGGCCGCCGGCCGCCTCTGAGCCCTACCTGAGGCGTACGCCCCCGGTACCTCCGGCGTATCCCGCCACGGCTCCCTCGATGATCCAATTGACCGGTCATCAGTAACCTTCGGGGGAGCACCACATGAAGCGCAGGGAATTCCTCCTGCTCAGCGCACTCGGCCTGTCACCACTGGCCCTGGTCGGCTGCGACACCGACCACAGGAACACCGCCTCGGCAACCGACTCGGTCATCGAAGCGCCCGAGCCCGTCAGCGACCCGGCCTTCATCCGTGGCGCCCTGGCCCGTCTCGGCCCGGTCCTCTCGGCCCACTGGACCGAGATCTCCTCGAACGACTACACCCCCGACCGCAGCATCCCCGGCCCGACCGACCTCTTCTACTGCGCTGTCGCCCAGCTCCCCCCGGGTCAGGTCGCGAAGGTCATCGGCCAACTCCCCGCACAACCGGCCGAGTTCCCCAAGGTCCAGCACTACCCCACCACCTCCAAGGACGTCGACCGCACCGCCGTCCCCGCCTCCCTCCTGCCGCACCTCCCGTCGGCCCCCTCCTGGGTGTCCCACCCGAAGATCGACGAGCTGCTGGACGCCCACAGCGGCCAGGTCCTGCTCGACCGAGCCTCCGACACCGTCTTCGTCAACGCGGTCGACCTGAGGGACCCCACCAAGGTCCAGAACCTCGTCGACGTCAACGGCAACACCTCGACCACCACCCCGATACCGCTCCCGCCGCTGCCCTGAAAGGGCCTGGAAATGCAGAAAGCCCCCGCCGGTTTCCCGGCGGGGGCTTTCTTGAATGATTGTTCGGCGGCGTCCTACTCTCCCACAGGGTCCCCCCTGCAGTACCATCGGCGCTGTGAGGCTTAGCTTCCGGGTTCGGAATGTAACCGGGCG